>JAGODA010000246.1 GCA_017998475.1 Spirochaetota bacterium
GACTGGATACACAACAATCCCTCGCTGGCGTCCTACAACGTGGGATACGTGAACAGCTTCGACGTTATCAAGTCGATCGACGATTTCGTCTCGATAAATTCCGCGATCGAGGTCGATATCATGGGACAGGTGAACGCGGAGAGCAACGGATTCCAGCAGATCTCCGGCAACGGCGGCATGCTCGATTTCGTGCTCGGCTCGTTCTGGTCGAAGGGCGGAAAGAGCTTCATCTGCCTGCCGTCAACCTACACCCTTCCTGACGGAAAGCTCATCTCGCGCATAGTGCCGAGTTTCAAGCCAGGCACCGCGGTCACGGTGCCGCGCCAGACGGCGCAGTTCATCGCCACCGAATACGGCTGCGTGAACCTCAAGCTCGCGCCGCTGTGGATGCGGGCCGAGAAGCTCATCTCGATAGCGCATCCGGATTTCAGGGAGGAGCTCATAAAGGCCGCGGAAGAGAACAAGATATGGAGCAGGTCGAACAAACGCTGAACGTCCCGATACTGAGCGAACCGCCGATGGCGCCGGAACGGTGTACATCGGGCCGGAAATTCGTGTTTCGGGGTGAATGGGGAATCGCCGGGTGTTTCCCGGCGATTTTTATTTCACCGGTCAGCGGATTAAATTCGTTGACATTATTTGGCATACAAAATATTTGTATACCAAATAATGGAGCTTCACATGAACGATGGCGACCGTCACATCTACCGTATCCTCACCGCCGCCCATCTGCTTAAGAACCACCTTGTGCGGTCCTTCAGGGAGAGCGGTGTGCGTATCACTCCCTCCCACTCGGCCATGCTCTTCATGCTGGAGGAGGATGGCCCACTCTCGCCGAGCGCGCTCGGAGAAATGCTGCGTCTGGACAATTCGACCGTTACCGGGCTCGTCGACCGGCTCGAGGCGGCGGGTTTCGTGCGGCGGGACGCGGACCCGGACGACCGTCGCAGGTGGAGCATTTCCATCACCCCCGAAGGGCGTAAAGAGACGGCGAAGGCACTGACGGTGATAAAAGCCGTTAACGCGCGCATCGGGGAGGGCTTCACGAATGCCGAGATGCGCGTCCTGCATGCCATCCTGGAAGAGTTCGGGGAAAAGTTCATATGAGGCGGATCAAGAACGAAGCGGATTCGGGTCTCCGGGAGCGTACGTTCGAAACCTTTCGCGGCGTGGTGTATCCGTGGGAGTGCGACCATATGGGACACATGAATGTTCGCTTTTATCAGGCCCGATTCGACGAGGCCACCTGGCAGCTCTTCGGCATGCTGGGGCTCACGCCGGAGTACCTGAGGAGGGAGGGGCGGGGGATGGCGGCCGTGGAACAGCACACGCGCTACCTGAAAGAGGCGCTGCCGGGAGACCTGATCGGCATGCGCTCGCGTGTGCTCGAGATCACCGGGAAGAGCATACGCTTCACGCACCTGCTGCTTAACAGCGTTTCGGGGGAGGCGCTCGCCGAGACCACCTTCACCGGGGTGCATCTGGATACCGCCACCCGACGGAGCCGAGCCTTCGACGAGGGACTTCTCGCCTCGATGAGGGAGATTTCGGGGCTGACCGGTGTGCCGCCGCACCGAGGCGAGGTATAACGGAGGTCGCATGGATAAAAACGACGCGCTGGATTTCTGCCTGCGATGGCTCCCCGCCTGGACCGGCAACAGGCCGGATCTGCTTCTCGAATTTTACGCGCCGGACGCCTTTTATTCCGATCCGGTCTGCCGCGAGGGGCTGCGTGGGCGCGCGTCGCTCGCCGCGTATTTCACGAAGCTCCTCTCCCGCAATCCCGGGTGGAAGTGGGAGGCCGTGGAGGTGTTCCCGCATCCGGAAGGCTTTACGCTGAAGTGGAGGGCCGCAATCCCGGCGGGGGTCGTTACTCTGACCGAATACGGCCTGGATATCGTGGAGCTTCGCGACGGGCTTATAACCCGGAACGAGGTCTTCTTCGACCGGACCGCCCTGCTTGCCGCGATGCGTGACGCGCGATAAAAGCATTTTTATTGACATGCATTTGCCGGCGTGTTAGTCTGCGGCAATGAAGATTCTCGTCACCGGCGCGTCCGGCTTCCTCGGCACGAACATCGTGCACGAATGCCTGAAGAAAAAGCACACGGTCCGGGCCTTCTCGCTTCCGGGCTCGGAAACATCGTATATCGAGCGAAAGGGTGTCGAGCAGGTCTACGGCGACGTGGCCGACGCTGACGCCGTGTCTCGCGCCATGAGGGGAGTCGACGCGGTGATTCACGTCGCCGGCGACACGAGTTTCTGGAAGAAGCGCTTCGAGCGCCAGCGCAGGACCAACGTGGAGGGCGTGCGCGCCGTCATGGATGCGGCGCTCGCGGCAGGGGTAAAGCGCGTCGTCCACACCAGCACCGTCGATTCGCTCGGCTACAACCCCGAGGGCCTTGCCGACGAGACCTGGAGCGCGTACAATTACGGCGGCACCGGCTATAATTACGCCGACACCAAGCGCGAGGGCGAACGGCTTGCCCTCTCGTACGTCGCGAAGGGGCTTAAGGTCGTGGTGATCAATCCCGGCAGCATGATCGGCCCGTTCGATCACACGCTGCAGTTCGGGCGCCTCTTCATGGATCTGCGCGACGGAAAGGTACCCGCGGTGCTTCCCGGCGGCGCGCCGTGGGCGCATGTGGGCGAGGTGGCCCGCGCGCACGTGACGGCCCTGACAAAAGGAAGGCCCGGCGAACGCTACATCTGCGGAGGGGTGAACGAATCGTACCGGCGCGTATTCGCCGTCATCGCGGCGTCGGTCGGCGCGAAGCCGCCGCGCTTCACCATGAGCCCGTGGATGACCGTCGCGTACGGCTACCTGATGGAGTTCCTCGCGAATTTCACCGGGAAGCCCCCGGATCTCAATCCGGGCCAGGCGCGCTACATGTCAGTCTTCCCGAAATACGACTCGTCGAAGGCCGTTCGCGAGCTCGGCTTTAAAATCGTCCCGCTCGAAGAGATGGTGGCCGACGCGGGCGCGTGGTACGCGGAGAACGGCTTTTTATAAAGGAGATCATCGCAGTTCAAGCGCTCCCGCCGCCTTCCCGGTTATATCCGACGCCTCCCGACTCATCCCGCCGAAAAAGAATCCACGCGTTCGCGGAGGCCCCCGGCGAGGGACGCCACGCGTTCTGAGTTTTCGGCCATCTCGACCGCTCCGGCCGCGTTGGACTGGGTGAGCTCGTTGATGATGGAGATGGAGCGCACGATTTCGTCGACGGCGAGCTTCTGCTCTCTTGCCGCGTTGAATATCTGCTCGGAGCGCTCCCTGACGCGCGACACCTCGCCGTTCACAAGGGAGTTGGTCTCGAGCTGGCCTCCCATACCCGTGTTCACATCCTCTATCATCGCGCGTATCCGGGCGACGCCGTTGATGATGGCGTCGATCGTGCGGACGACGCCCGTCACGCCGCCGGTTCCGCGGTTGATTTCGGACTCGGTTTTGCGGATATGGCCGTCTATCTCCTTCACGCTCCGGGAGGTCTGGTCGGCGAGCTTCGAAATCTCGTCGGCCACGACGGCGAATCCCCTGCCCGCGTCGCCGGCGCGCGCCGCCTCGATCGAGGCGTTCAGGGAGAGCAGGTTGATGCGGTCGGAGATGTCGTTGATGATCGCGACGATGCCGGTCATCTCGCGCGAGCTCTCGCCGATGGCTTCCATGCTCTCGTTCATCTCGCGCATCCCGGCCTCGCCGTCGCGGGCCATGTCCGAAATCGATCCCGTCACTCGCGCGGCCTCGGAGGTCTTCCGCTCGACGTCGTGGATGATGCCGGTAAGCCGGTCGATGGTCTCCACCAGGCGCGTGATGCGCTCCACCTGGTCGCTCGCGCCGGCCGCGACGTTGTCGATGCCGGCGGAGATCTCGTCGACGGTGGCGGTGATCTCTTCCACGGACGCGGCCTGGCTCTGCGCGTTGTTGGAGAACGCGCCGGAAGTCGAAGCCATTTCGCCCGAGGCCGTCGAAAGTTCGGCGGATATGCCCCGCACCGAATTGAGGAGCGCGGTTGTGCGCTCGAGCTGGTCTTTGTTCTCGGCGTCCTCCTTCAGTTTTATCATGATGCTCCTGTTCACGGAGAGCAGGACGTAGCTCAGCACGAAGATGAAGAGCGTGACGAAGGTGAAGTTTATGATGACGATCCTGGTCTCGGCGGGCGAGAGAAGGTCGCGATAGATGAGTGCGCCGCAGCCGGTGGCGAGTACGGTGATGAACGAGGCGATCGTCATGCGCCGGTCGGAGAAGAGCGAGGCGAACACGATGAAGATCACCAGGTGATGGATTGTGCAGATGATGCCGTACCTGAAAGCGAGCTGTCCGAAGAAGAGGTACATGCCGAGCGAGAGGATGTACGAGGTGATGGTGACGTTCGCCGCGAGCGTGTAGCGGCCCCGGGCCAGGAGGAAGAGGCTCGCACCCATGCCGGCGATGATCGTGGCGAACATGATGTTGAGCACCGAGAACACATCACGCGCCGCCACCACGTTGAGAAGCACCATGAGTACGGGGAGGATGAAAACCAGGGTTATGTTGAAATAGAAAAGGGTACGGGCCTTTTTCTGGATTACGAAAGGTGCGTCCGCGTACGTCGTGGCGAGTCGTTCAGTCAGCAGCATTGTGTGCTCCCCGGACGAATGTCCGCACTGTGTTGTTCAGGTTCGCGCGCTACGAAGGTGGCACGCTCCGGGAGGATGGGGCTGAGTTACCCGGAACGCGCAGGTCGGCCCGGAGAGGGCCTGACGGGCAATAAGGCTACACCATTCGTCGTGCGCGGTCAAGCCGGAAATGATAAGGCCCGCCTGAAGCGCCGGGCGCACGCTCCTCGCGTCGCGGCCGCGCCTCAGGCGATCCCGGCGGTCCGCGTCCACAGGTTCATCTTCTCCGCCTCGCGGATGAGCTCCTCGCGGAAATCAGGATGCGCGATTCGAATGAGCTCCTCCGCGCGCTCGCGCGTGGACTTTCCCTTCAGCATGGCCTTGCCGAACTCGGTCACCACGTAGTGGAC
>JAGODA010000247.1 GCA_017998475.1 Spirochaetota bacterium
TTCGACCCGCTTTATAAGCGCGGACATGGGAATCTACGTTCAGATATCGCCCATGACCGGGCTCCAGTTCGTGCAGATCAAGATATTCAACAGGCTCGGCTTCCCGATTTCCGTTGCGGAGGAAAAAAAGATCGAGAACATCTTCTACCGCGGCGACTATCCCCGCAAGGACGCCTACGAGGTCGGCAGGCTCGTGTACCCCATTCACCACCTCGAATCGTACATGGCCAACGTGCGGAAGTACGTCAACCATGAGACGCTTCAGAAAAAACGTTTCAATGTCATAGTGGACTGTTTCAACGGAGCGACCTCCTATGTATTCCCCGACCTGCTCGTAAGCCTGGGGTGCGCGGTCTCCGTCCTCCGGGGCCAGATAAAGGAATCTCTCAGCGAAGAGGAGCTGAAAATCGAGACCCGGAAGGCCCTCGAGGGAATCGTCGACATGTGCCGGGCAAACCGCGAAATCGGGCTCATAATCGGTCCGCATGGAGAGCACCTCACGGTGATCGACGAACGCGGCAACGCCCTCTCCTCTGACGAGACGGGGGCCCTGCTCGCCCTCTATTACATGAAATATCGCGGCGAGAAGACCATCAACATCCCGATCACGGCGCCCTCCGTAACGGAAAGGATAGGGCATGCCTACGGAGCCTCCATCGTGCGGACCAGCACGAAGATTCGCTCCCCGCAGGACACCACCGACATTTACCAGGCGGGCCCCTCCGGGCGCTACCCGTATCTGGAAATGGCCTATGATCCCATGATCGCCGCGCTCCTCGTTCTCGAGTTCGTGGCGCTTGAAGACCGCCCCCTGTACGAGCTCAGGGAACGGATGCCGCGCGGTAACATCCACAGCACCTCGCTCCCGTGCAGCGTGGAGGAAAAGGCCTCGGTGATGAGGATGCTCTCCTCCCTGCCGCTGCCTGAGGGCACAGCGATAGAAATGATAGACGGCGTGCGATTGATACGCGACAATGCCTGGGTGCTGATACTTCCGGACGCGACGCTGCCGCTCATCCATTTTTACGCGGACGGCGATTCGGTCGAGGCGCGAGACGCCATTTTTGACGAGTTCGTCCTGGTGGTGAAAAAATTCAAAAAAGGATAACTGACCGGTGAAACCCATGTACGAAGTCAACGAAGAGCGTCTGCGGAACACTTTTATGGATCTGGTGAAAAGGCCTTCACCATCGTGGAACGAGAAAGCCGTGATCGAATACCTGGTCCCCGTTTTTAACGAACTGGGAGTATCCTGGTCACTCCACCCGTGCGGGCAGTCAAACAACCTTCTGGCGAGAGTCGACGGCGATCCGAACCGGAAGACCCTCCTGTTCTCCTGCCACATGGATACCGTTGTTCCCTGCGAAAACGTCAATCCCCAGATACGGGGAGGAAAAATTACCAGCGACGGGAAAACGGTGCTCGGAGGGGACGACAAGGCGGCGATCGCTGCCTTTATCGAGGCGATGCGAGTGATCCACGAAACAGGCATGCCGCACGGCCCGCTGGAGTTTCTCTTCTCGTGCGCCGAGGAGGTCGGCCTGTACGGAATCAAGGGATTCGACCTTTCCATCCTTCGCGCCGATTACGCGTTCGTGTTCGACAGCGGAGGCGACATCGGCGGCATTGTGCTCGAGGCTCCGTCGCAGCTCACCATGGAGCTCTTCGTCAAGGGTAAGGCCGCTCACGCCGGAATGGAGCCCGAGAAGGGCGTGAGCGCGATTCGCGTCCTCTCCGAGATCATAACGCGCATGCCTCACGGCCGCATCGACAGACACACCACCTCAAACGCGGGGATAATAAGCGGCGGCAAGGCCACCAATATAGTCGCGGAAAACGCCTACTGCAAGCTCGAGGTACGTTCGATCAAACCCGACAGGTTGCGATCCACGGAAGCCAGGATAAGGAAGATCGCCAAGGAAACCGCCGCCAGCCGCGGTGCCAGGGTGAGCATTACGCGCAATCTCGAGTATTCCGGGTTTTCCCTGAGGGAAAACAGTCCCGTCGTCAGAATGGCCGCCGACGCTGTCAGAAGGATAGGGAAAACCCCGAGATACGAGAGTTCCGGGGGAGGCAGCGACACCAACATCATCAACCGTGCCGGAATAAAGGCCGTGAATCTGGCGATCGGTATGCGGGCCGTCCACACCACCGGCGAATACATTTATATACGCGACATCGTTTCAGGCGCCAGACTGGTTCTCGCTCTCATCGACTCGGCCTGAGGCCCTAGCGGCCGCATCCGAGCTTTACCACGAAATACGCACCGCATATCAGAGTCAGCGGCAGAGTGAGGAAATAGGTGAGCAGGTCCTTCGAGGTGACCGCGCTCGCGTGAATTACTTTTTTCCCGAAATACGAATAGTGGTAATGCTGCGGATCCTGCGAACGCCGGTATATCCGGACCGAAACACGCCCCTTGATAAAAAGCATCAGGAAGAAGATGAGACCGGATTCGATGAACAGCATCCGGTCCAGGTTGAGCGCCTTGACCTCCGCGGGATTTATGAGGACCAGAACCGCGAGAAATATACCTATAAAGATGTTGGTGATCGCGGTGGTGAGGAATCCCTTGAAATACCTGTCCTGCTTTTTGGAGATATAGCTGACAAGGAAATATATATGGGTGAAGAAGGATATCTGGAGTATTGTGATAAAAAAGAGCGCAATCATTCGCTGAACAGTTATTGATACCGGATCCGTTATAACTTGACAGACTGCTCGAGTATAAGCATAGTACCTGGAAAGTCAAGCAAAAGGGACCGGCCCCGCGCCATGATCGGACAACCGTGACCGAGAACAACCTTTTCAACCTGTTGCGCGCCGCCGCGGACTCGAAACCGGATTCTCCTTTCTTCTTCAGCGGTTCGGCGACGGTAAACTTTTCGAACGCGCTCTCGATAACCGAGCGGCTGTCATCCGCGCTGTATTCCCGTGGAATCGGTTTCGGCGACAGGGTGGTCGTCCAGCTGGGCAATTCACCGGAATTCGTCTACAGTTTTCTCGCCCTCGCGCGGCTTGGCGCCATAGCGGTGCCGGTCAACCCGGCGGCCCGCCGCCATGAAATGCGCTCCTATATCGGCATATCAAAGCCCGCGGCCATAATCACCACCGCCGACAGGCTCAACGACCTTCGCGAACGCGATTCTATCGTTTTTCCACAGGCATTCATTTTCACGGCGGATAAAGCGGAGGGATTCATTTCACTATCGGAAATGACGGCCGGACAGCGCGCACCCGGATCCGGAGACGCCGCCGGCATTCCCGCCGACCATCCCGCGGCTATTATTTTTACTTCCGCCATGGAGGGCCTTCCGTTGGGAGCACTCATCACTCACAGGGGTATATATGAAACGGCGCGCGTTTCGTCCGAAATATTTGTCAGACCGGACGACAGCTTCATCACCGCCCTCCCACTGTTTCACGCGTTCGGGCTCACCTCCTCCCTGTTCATCCCGCTGTACAACATGACGCCGTTCCACCTGATCGGACGCTTTTCCCCGAAGACCGTAAGCGCCGCCATCAACGCCGGGGCCACCATTATGGCCGGAGTCCCGGCCATGTTTACACTGCTGGCCGCGTCCTTCACCGAAGGCGGGCGTTTTCCGGGAATGCGGACATGGATATCCGGCGGGGAGGCGCTCTCCACGGGAACGCAGGAAATGATGATGGAGCGTTTCGGAATCGATATCCGTCAGGGCTATGGACTCACAGAGGCCTCCCCGATAGTGACGTGGAACACTCCCGGGCGCCCGAACCGCCGCGGATCGATCGGAATCCCCATGCCATACAATCGTGTAAGAATAGTCAAAGGTGACACCGACTGCCCGCCTCAAACGGAGGGAGAAATTATCGTAAACGGCGCTAACGTCGTCCCTGGATATTTCGAGCGGCCGGATGCCACCGCGCGGCATATCGTCGACGGCTGGCTCCACACTGGCGATACGGGGCATTGCGACGAAGATGGTTATTTCTATATTACCGGCCGATTAAAGAATATGATTATCCGAAAAGGTTTCAATGTTTACCCGGCCGAGGTTGAAAAAATCCTGCTTAACCACCCCTCGATAGAAAGTGTCCGGATAAACGGACACCTTGTTCGTAACACCGATAATTCATTCTCCGAAGAGCTCAAGGCCGAAATCTGGCCGAAAAACAGCCATGGTATCACCTCCGAAGCGCTCCGCTCCTGGTGCCGGGAAAACATGTCCTCCTATAAAATTCCGGATACATTTTTGATCCATTCCTGACTTTCGCGGCTCCATTATCCGCCAGAGCGCAAAAAAAACGTCCATATAAAAAAAGAGAGGTATTCGTGGAGAATACCTCGCGCAAATTTAGCGGAATATTTGGAAGGAATTTAAAGTGTACCAGGATTATCCCAGCTCACTGCCTATTAATAAGCATATTCCATGCCAGAACAGAAATTACACTATACAATCACCATATTACTGCAAAAAAATTGCCTTAAAAATTTTTTTAATAATCAATAGTTGGAGAATGTGCACTTGAAAATTGGCGATTGTACCTATCTCTTGTGGAAGAAATGAATTAACGCTGGAAAGAGACAAGAAAATGGAAGGAATTAGTCCTGTATTCAGTACACGTGTACTGAATACAGGACATATTTTACTTTTTAAAGAATTTCTCAGCCGTTACAGCATTCAGCTTCTTGACAGTTTCAATCACAAACGGATCCTGGGAATCCTTACAGTATACCCAAATCGTAATAATCGGGCTGACTCGAACCTGGCCAACATTATTATATTTAACCTCGAATGCCAGATCCGAACCGTGAACGCCGTTATCGGAGAAGAAGTAATTCACCCTCTCCAGCCCAACCACATCGGGATCGTATCCGGAAACACGGAAGCCATTGCGCATTTTAAGGATGTTGGACGGCTTCTCTATAAGAGCTCGCAAATAGCCTGCACCCTCTGGATTCGGGCTTACCTGACCGCTCTTTCCGTTGACTATATCATCCTT
>JAGODA010000248.1 GCA_017998475.1 Spirochaetota bacterium
GGCGCTATCCGCTCGATAACCTCAAGATCGACATCTCATTCATACGGGACATGGTCACCGACGCCGGCAGCAGGGCCATAGTCTCCGCCATCATACTCATGGCCCACTCGCTGAATCTGCGCACCATCGCCGAGGGCATAGAGACGAGCGAACAGCTCGACATCCTGCGCGATCTGAAGTGCAACCTTATCCAGGGATACTACAGAAGCCGGCCCCTTCCGCCGGACGAGCTCGAAACGAAATTCCTCGGCCGATAAGCCCGAACATCAGAACACACGCGCGCCGGCGATCCCTTCCGCGACATTGAATGCGTGGTCGCCGATCTTTTCGAAGCTGGTAAGCATGTCGATGAAGATGAGGCCCGAGGGCACGTCGCAGAGCCCCTGGTTGAGACGCTGGACATGACCCTTCTTTAAATCACGGCGGAGCTCGTCGATGCGGTCCTCAAGTACACGGGCGCGCGGGAGCACGTCCGGGCGGTCCGCCATCAGGTTGTCGCGTAACAGCACAAGGAACTCTCTCACTTTACCGGCGATCTCGTCAATCTCCGTCATGGCCTGTTCGGTGAATTCAAGGCCGCCGTCGTACTTGCGTCGCGTATACCTCAGAATGGATTCGCAGTGGTCTCCCATCCGCTCGAGCTCGTTGACCATGTGCAGCATCGCCGAGATCGACTGGCTCTGTTCCTGCGAGAGGTTCTGCTGTGACACGCGCACGAGGAAATCCGATATGTCCTTTTCCAGGCGGTCGACGACGTTCTCCTTCCGCCCCACCTCCTCGACCACGGGACCGAGCTTGTCGGAAGGTTTGTGGAATACGTCCATCACCATGTCGAACATATCCAGCACGAGCTGCGCCATATGGCGTATCTCGAGGCGCGCCTGGTTGATGTTGATCGACGGCGTCGAAACGAGCGAGGTGCTGATGTATTTCAGGTGGAAGGCATCGGGATCCGCCTCCCGGCTTTTCGGAACCATGCGTGATGCGAGCGTTACCAGGACGCCGCCGAACGGGAAAAAGATGATGGTGTTGGTGATATTGAACATGGTATGGAAACCGGCAAGATGGCTCGCGATGGCCGCGGAGCGCGCCGCGCCGTCCGCCGCGTACGAATCCCCGGGCACGATATAATCGACCATCGGCACGAACAACCAATGGAAGAAGGCCGTCATCCATACTATCCCGAGCAGATTGAAGAGCAGGTGCACCCTGGCGGCGCGCTTGGCCTCGCCCGACGCGCCGATGGCGGCGATGTTGGCAGTTATTGTGGTCCCGACGTTTTCGCCGAGCACGAGCGCGCACGCCGTCTGGAAGTCGATGAGCCCGTGGACCGCGAGCGTCATGGTCATCGCCATCGTCGCGCTCGAGGACTGCAGAAGCATCGTGACCGCGGTCCCTATGGCGACCACAAGCAGCATGCTCGGTATCCCGTCGGCCGTATACCCGGCCATGAAATTCATGACACCCTCGGAGCCGCGCAGGTCCTTCACCGCGCCGCTCATTACGTCGAGCCCCAGAAAGAGCACGCCGAACCCGAGCAGGACCTCGCCGTACTGCTGAAGCTTCTCGTTGTTCATAAACCGGATAAAAAAACCAAGACCTATGGCGGGCAGCGCGAAGATCGCGATCTTCACCTTGAAACCGAATATGGCGACAAGCCAGCCGGTTACGGTCGTGCCGATATTCGCGCCGAATATGATTCCAACGGACTGCTGCAGGGTGATGAGCCCGGCGCTCACGAAACTCACCAGCATGACCGTGGTCGCGCTGGAGGACTGGATGATGGAAGTAATGAAGAAACCGGTAAAGACTCCCGCGATGCGGCGGTTTGTCACCGTGGAGAGGATCGATTTCATCCGCTCGCCCGCCGCCATCTGCAGGGACTCGCTCATGATCTTCATGCCGAAGAGAAACAGACCGAGCCCCCCGAAAATCGTAATGCTTATACTGAATCCGCTCATCAATCCGGCCCCTTTTTCATGAATGGAATGGAAGACATACCGGGCATCTGCCAAAAAAGCAGATGCCGGACAGGTTAACATTTTCTTTACACAAACAGCGAAGGCCGGTCCCGTCAAGAATTAATTCCACCCTCCCGGGGAATACCCGGACGTATGGAGAAATGACCTGTTACCCAGCTGAAAGGTGTCATCACCAGGAGGCCGATGCGGCGATTTCACACGGCAACAGAATTCAGGCAAAACCGGTTGCCGGGCGAGATTCCCACGCACCGACAAAGCCGTGGCGCGCAATTATACTCAGTAAGACAACAACCCCATAATAAATTATTGCTGACAGAAGGATATGAACATGTATTACTCATAAAATCCGGTCGAAAGCGCGGTTTCATCGGCACCGGACGGTGGAGGTCGGAAATGATAAAGAAGGCGATCCTCTTGATCGGCATGCTCGCGGCGCTGTGCGCGGGGATATTTCTCTACGGTTCACACAGGGCCCGGCGACTTCCGGACAACAATCCGAGGGCTTTTCTCTCTTCGAACATGGACAGGGCCGGCCTAAAGGTGCTGGTATGCATCGGAGACAGCATAACGCATGGAAGCGTCAGCCACAATTACGTCGACATGCTTGCCGAAAGAACCGGAGGCAAAAAGCTGATCGTCATTAACGCGGGAGTCAACGACTACCTCGCCTACAACGCCCTCGAGGATATCGACGATGTGATACGATGCAGGCCCGATTTCGTCACGATACTCATCGGTACAAATGACGCCAACGCCTCGATCAGTCGGGAGAACGCCGCGCGCTCGATCAGGAACATGAAACTCCCGCGGACCCCCGACAGGGAGTGGTTCGCACAGAACCTTTCCGGGATATGCCGCCGCCTGAAGTCGGAAACAGGCGCGAAGATCGCCCTCCTCTCGATCCCGCCGATCGGCGAGAGCCCGCAGGCGCCAGCATTTCGGGCGAGCGTTGCGTACAGCGCCGTGATTCGGGAAACCGCCCGGCGCGAAGGATGCGCGTATCTTCCGCTCAACGAAACAATGGTTGCGTATCTCAAGGCAAATCCGCGGCCGCAGCGCCACTCCTACTCCGAATCGCAGTCGCTTATGTACGCGGGAATTTTCCGGCATTTCATCCTTGGCGAGAGCTTCGACGGGATATCGTCGCGGCATGGCTTTCTGCTTCTCACCGATTTTCTGCATCTCAACGGCAGGGCGGCCGGCATGGTCGCGGATCTCGTACTCGAGTTTGTCGGGGACGAATAGCCTTTATTCACCGGGGCGAGGCATTATGAATGCCGCGAGCGCGTCGCGGATACCGGCGGCGAAATCGGCCACGGCTCCGGCGGCCTCTATCGACTCGCGCGCCATCACCAGGTTCTCCTTGAACAGGGAGTTTATTCCGTTCACATTGTTCAGCACATCGTATATCGCGATCTTCTGCTCCGTGGTCGCGTCGTCGATCTCCTCGGACTTTCCGCTGATCATCTGCGCCTGATTGGCCACGATCGAATTGAGCTGCGCCTGGTCCTTGACCGTGTTGGCCACCTTTTTGACGTCTACACCGATGCGCTCGATCGTCTCCATTATTCCGCCGGCCGACTTAACGGCTTCCCGGATCGTCGCGGTATTGCCCTCGAGTATCTTGCCGCGCCCGGAGATCATCGCGCCGATATCGCGCGCGCTCGCGAAGGTGCGCTCCGCGAGCTTGGAAACCTCGTCGGCGACCACGGCAAAACCGCGGCCCGCGTCGCCGGCCCTGGCCGCCTCGATTGCCGCGTTGAGCGACAGAAGGTTGATTCGGTCGGATATTTCTCCGATCACCTCGACCACCTCGTTGATCGCGCTCGAATCCTTCATAATCTGAATCATTCCCATTGAGGCCTCATTGAGCCGCTCGCGTCCCCTCTCCGCGTTCTCGGCCACCTCGTGCGTCGAGGACACCGCCTCTTCTATGCGCTGCGCGAGCGCCTCCGCCGTTTCCATCAGGCTCTGTATGAGCCCCACCAGGGTCTGGAGCCCCTCGGCCTGCTGGGCCGCGTTCTCGGCGACCGAGTTGATACCCACGGCGACCTTCTCCACCGAAGCGGCGATGTTGATGATTGAAACGCTCTGTGATTTCGAGTTCTCGTTGAGTTTTTCGACGGTCTCCGACAGGCGTTTCGCCGTGGCCGCAAGACCCTCGGCCGCGGGCGCCAGCTTTTCCATCGTCGCGCCCACCCTCCGCAGAAAACCGTCGCACGCCTCGAGGGCCGTTGTCGCGGATGAGGCGCCTCCACCGGCTTCGACGTCGGCGATCCGGCGGATGCGCTCCGCCACTTCACGTTCGCGTCTCAACAGACGTCC
Source organism: Spirochaetota bacterium (assembly GCA_017998475.1). Lineage (GTDB taxonomy): Bacteria > Spirochaetota > UBA4802 > UBA4802 > UBA5368 > MVZN01. The sequence continues at coordinate 4,308 of JAGODA010000248.1, forward strand.
GATGATAATCCAGGCGAGCAGTCCCTGTACGGCGGCGAGCCCGAGCGCAGCGGCGAGAATCAGACCGCGGCCGCCCCCCGCCGGTGCTTGAATCGCCAGAATCAACAGGCCCGCTCCGCCGAGCAGGGCGACCAGCACCGGCGCAACCCGTAATGGCGAGAATCTTTTTCGTGCAGTACCCGACATTCCCTTCCTTTTATTTCTATAACAATAATCGGCTTACCCCGGCGGATAATAAAACGGCGCCGTACGAAAAACCGCCGCCGGCACTACCGCCAGATCGACAGAATCGCCCCCATCGCCAGAAATGACACCAGCTGGTTCCCGGCGTCGATGAGATAGACCCGGAAGTGTTTCCCTCCGAAGCCCAGATCGAGCGCCATTACCGCCGCGACAAAACCGATCCACACCCGCAGCGCCAGCGAAAGCCCGGCGTGAAGGGTCTGGACATCCAGAAGGACGATAAAATACGCCAGCATGAAGGCCGTCGCCGCCGCAACCGCCGCCGCGATGAGCATCGCGCGCCCTTTCCCCTTCATGTCCTCCGGACGAAGTCCGCTGTGCGCCATCCATGTTCTCCCGAAAACAAACGGCGAATACCAGACCGCGCCGATCGCCATGTTCGCGATCGCGGCCGCAAGGACCGCCAGGTACTGTATGTC
>JAGODA010000249.1 GCA_017998475.1 Spirochaetota bacterium
TCCACGAGGCGCTGGAGTTCGTCTTTCCGGGAAACGTGTTCACCACGCACACGCCGGTGCCGGCGGGTAACGACCGCTTCGAGCCGGAGCTCGTCGACAAGTACCTCTCGCACTATTACGCGAAGCTCGGCATTACGCGCGAGGAATTCCTGGGCCTTGGCAGGGAAAACCCCTTCGACAAGAGCGAGACCTTCTGCATGACGGTGCTCGCGATCAAGACCGCCGCCGCGTGCAACGGCGTTTCCAGGCTTCACGGCTCGGTGTCGCGCAACATGTGGAAGAACATCTGGCCCTCGCTTCCGGTCCACGAGGTGCCCGTAAGCCACATCACCAACGGCGTGCAGATTCTGTCCTGGACCTCCGACGAGATGATGCGCCTGTTGAACCGCTATCTGGGTCCGCGCTGGATAGACAATCCGGTCGATAAGGACATGTGGCTCAACATCGACTCCATTCCGGATTCGGAGCTGTGGCGCTGCAGAGACCGCCTCAGGGAGCGCCTGGTGGCATTCGCGCGCAAGAAGCTGAAGGAGCAGCTCTACTCGCGCGGCGCGCCGAAGACCGAGGCCGAGAAATCCGACGCGGTGCTGGACAGCGAGGCGCTCACCATCGGTTTCGCCCGGCGCTTCGCCACGTACAAGAGGGCGACGCTCATCCTGCGCAGCATGCCGCGCCTGGAGAAGCTTTTACTGGACAAGGAGAGGCCCATTCAGCTCGTCTTCGCCGGGAAGGCCCATCCGCGCGACGCCGCGGGGAAGGAGCTCATCAAGCACATCGTCAACCTGGTGCGCGACGATCGCTTCAGGAATAAAATCGTTTTCATCGAGGACTACGACATCAACATCGCGCGTTATCTGGTGCAGGGCGTTGATATCTGGCTGAACACGCCCGTGCGTCCGCTCGAGGCCTCGGGCACCAGCGGCATGAAGGTGGTTCCCAACGGCGCGCTCAACATCAGCACCCTGGACGGCTGGTGGGTCGAGGGATACAACGGCGCCAACGGCTGGGCGGTCGGCAAGGGCGAGGAGTACGAGGACCCCGACTACCAGGACGACGTCGAGAGCCTCTCGCTTTACAACATCTTGGAGAAGGAAGTGATCCCCATGTTCTACGCCCGCGGCGCCGACGGCCTGCCGCGCGAGTGGATCGCCCGCATCAAGGAGTCCATGAAGACCCTGTGCCCGCAGTTCAACACGAACCGCATGGTGCGTGAATACACCGAGCGCTATTATCTGGGGGCCAACAAGAACTTCCGCAAATTCTCGGACGAGGGTTTCAGGCGCGCGCGCGAGATGGCCGCGTGGAGGAAGCGCATCCACGGCGCGTGGGGAAAGGTCGTTATACGAGACATCATCTTCGGCGGCGAAAAGGAGGTGACGGTCGGAAGCCGGCTCACCGTTCGCGGGACGGTGAACCTGGGGGACCTCTCGCCCGACGAGGTGCAGGTGGAGCTCTACTTCGGAGCGCTCAACCCCGCCGGCGATATCGTGGAGGGCGCGGCGCTTCCCATGTACATCGCCGAAAAGCAGGCCGACGGCGTCTGCGTGTACGAGGGCCACATGCTCTGCCTGAAGTCCGGCCAGTTCGGCTGTACGGTGCGCGTCATTCCCGCCCACCGCGGGCTGGTGCGCAAGTTCGAGCCCGGGCACATCACCTGGGCGTAGGCGCCGCCGCGGCCCGGCGTGACCGGAGCGCGGAGGCGAAGGCCGAAGAGCCCCGACCCGTCAGGCCGGTGAGTCGGCGTGATAGCTCTGAAGCGAGCGCACCTCCAGGTGGCCGTGGTCGCGCGCGCGAATGCTCTTCACCGCCGCAGTCGCCGCGGCCATGGTGGTGATGTAGGGAATGCGGTACTTGATGGCCGCCTTCCGGATATACGAGTCGTCGTGCTCGCTCTGGCGTCCCTGCGGGGAGTTGATGATGAGCTGGATCTCGTTGTTCTTGATATGGTCGATGATGTTGGGCCGCCCCTGGTGGAGCTTCATCACCGCCGTCGAGTCGAGACCGTTCTCGGCCATGTAGCGTCCCGTGCCGTTGGTCGTCATGATGCCGAAGCCGAGCCCCGAAAGCTCCCTGGCCACCTGGAGAGCCTGCGGCCTGTCCTTCTTGTTGACGGTGATGAGCACCGTGCCGCGCATGGGAAGTATCTGCTGCGCCGCCGCCTCGGCCTTGTAGAAGGCCAGCCCGAAATTCTCCGAAAGCCCCAGCACCTCGCCCGTCGAGCGCATCTCGGGCCCGAGCACCGGGTCGACCTCCGCGAACATGTTGAACGGAAAGACCGATTCCTTCACGCCGAAGTGCCGCACGCGCGCGTTCTTGAGTCCGAGGTCGCGTATTCTCGCTCCGAGCATGACGCGCGTGGCGATCTTCGCCATGGGGATGTTGCACACCTTGGAGACCAGCGGCACCGTGCGCGACGCGCGCGGATTGGCCTCGAGTATGTACACGGTCTCGCCGGCGATGGCGTACTGGATGTTCATGAGGCCGATCACGTCGAGCTCGACGGCGATCCGGCGCGTGTAGTCCTCGATGGTCCAGATGTGTTTTTCGGGTATGCTCACCGGCGGTATGACGCAGGCCGAGTCGCCGGAGTGGATGCCGGCAAGCTCGATGTGCTCCATGACGGCCGGAACGAACGCGTTCTCGCCGTCGCAGATGGCGTCCGCCTCGGTCTCGATGGCGTTTTCGAGGAACTTGTCGATCAGGATGGGCCGCTCGGGCGAGACCTCCACGGCGGCCTCCATGTACTGCTTGAGCATCTCAGGGTAGTGGATGATCTCCATGGCCCGCCCCCCGAGCACGTAGGACGGGCGCACGATGAGCGGATAGCCTATCTCCTCGCCGATGGACAGGGCCTCTTCGAGCGTGCTCGCCATTCCGGAGCGTGGCTGGGGGATGCCCAGGCGCTCTATGACCTTTCGGAAACGGTCGCGGTCCTCGGCCAGGTCGATGGATTCGGGGGTTGTGCCGATTATCTTCACCCCGGCGCGGAGCAACTCGCCGGCGATGTTAAGCGGCGTCTGTCCGCCGAACTGAACGATTACGCCCTCGGGCTTCTCCTTCTCGTAGATGGAGAGCACGTCCTCAACCGTGAGCGGTTCGAAGTAGAGCTTGTCCGATGTGTCGTAGTCGGTGGAGACCGTTTCGGGATTGCAGTTGACCATGATGGATTCGTAGCCCAGGTCGCGGAGCGTGAAGGCCGCGTGCACGCAGCAGTAATCGAACTCGATGCCCTGGCCGATTCGGTTGGGGCCGCCCCCGAGCACCATGATCTTGCGGCGGTCGGAGACGCCGACCCGGTCCTCGCCGATATAGGTCGAGTAATAATAGGCGGCGTTCTCCACGCCGCTCACCGGCACGGCGTCCCAGGCCTGCCGAATCCCGAGGGAGAGCCTGCGCTCCCGGATCTGGCTTTCGGGCTTTCCCGTTATGCGCGCGAGATACCGGTCGGAGAAGCCGTCGCGTTTGGCGCGCCGGAGCAGTTCTTCCGGTATCTCCCCGCCTTTGTGCGCCAGTATTTCCTCCTCGAGGTCCACGAGCTCCTTCATCTGCTCGATGAACCAGCGCTTGATGTGCGTGCGCGCGGACAGGGTGTCGATATCGGCCCCCTTGCGGAGCGCCTCGTACATGATGAACTGGCGCTCGCTGGTCGCGTCGCTCAGCATTGCCATGAGCTCGTCGAGGCCGCGGCCGTTGAAGTCGCGCGCGAAACCCAGGCCGTACCGGTCGGTCTCCATGGAGCGTATGGCCTTGTGCAGGGCCTCCTTGTAGTTTTTGCCGATCGACATGGCCTCGCCGACCGAGCGCATCTGGGTGCCGAGGCGGTCCTGTACGCCCTCGAATTTCTCGAAGCCCCAGCGCGGGAACTTCACCACAACGTAATCGCCCGAGGGCGTGTATTTATCGAGGGTGCCGTCGCGCCAGTAGGGGATCTCGTCGAGCGTGAGGCCGCATGCCAGGAGCGACGAGACGAAGGCGATCGGAAAGCCGGTGGCCTTGGATGCGAGCGCGGACGAGCGCGAGGTGCGCGGATTGATCTCGATGACCACCACGCGGCCGGTCGCCGGGTCGTGCGCGAACTGCACGTTGGTGCCGCCGATCACCTCTATCGACTCCACGATCGCGTAGGAGTAGTCCTGCAAGCGCTTCTGCAGCCCGGGGCTTATGGTGAGCATGGGCGCCACGCAGAACGAGTCGCCGGTGTGCACTCCCATTGCGTCGACGTTCTCGATGAAACAGACCGTTATCATCTTCCCCTTCGAGTCGCGCACCACCTCGAGCTCGAGCTCCTCCCAGCCGAGCACCGACTCCTCGACCAGCACCTGTCCGACCAGGCTCGCGGAGAGCCCCCGCGATACGATCACGCGGAGCTCTTCCAGGTTGTAGACCAGCCCGCCGCCTGTGCCTCCCATGGTGTAGGCGGGCCGGATGACCAGCGGAAAGCCGATCCGTTCCGCGATCCGCTCGGCCTCCTGTACGCTGTACGCCGGCTCGCTTTTCGGCATGGGGATGCCCAGCCTGTTCATGGTTTCCTTGAATGCTATGCGGTCCTCGCCGCGCTCGATCGCGTCGGCCTGGACGCCGATGATCCTAACGCCGTATTTTTCGAGGACGCCCTTTTTGTGGAGCTCGGCCGAGAGGTTAAGCCCCGTCTGCCCGCCGAGGTTGGGAAGGAGCGCGTCGGGCCGCTCCTTTTCGATGATCATCTCCATCATTTCGGCGTTCAAGGGCTCGATATAGGTGACGTCCGCCATGCCGGGGTCGGTCATAATGGTTGCCGGGTTGGAGTTGACCAGAACGATTGTGTATCCCAGCGAACGGAGCGCCTTGCAGGCCTGGGTGCCGGAATAATCGAACTCACAGGCCTGGCCTATCACGATGGGGCCGGAGCCGATAATGAGAATCTTGTTGATGTCGCTGCGTTTGGGCATGGGAATCCTCGATGGTTTAGCGTTACTAATA
>JAGODA010000006.1 GCA_017998475.1 Spirochaetota bacterium
TCCCCCGTCGGTGCCTCGTGGCCGGACCGGCCCGCCGCGTCCGGTCGCGCGATCAGGACCGATTCCCCGGGGCGGGCGTCGTAGTACTCGCGCACGCGCGCTATCATCCCGTCTATCTCCGGCTCCTTCCGGATGCGCGTAAAGAGCTCGTGCCCGAAATAGGCGTTTTTCGAATAATAGAACGCGAAGCGGTGTCCCCGGCTCCTGTGGAGATGCGCGGGAAGCGAGTCGCGCAGCCGGCCGAGCACCTCGATAAAGACGTCGCGCACGGGGATGATGTGTTCGCGTGCCGCGCCGCCCGCGGCCTCGGAGCAGAGCATGAATATCCACGGGGACTTAACGGCCTCGCGCCCTATCATCACCGCGTCGCACCCGGTTTCGGCCAGCCGGGCGAGCGCGCCCCCGGGCGAGGCTATGTCGCCGTTCCCGATGACCGGAATGCGGAGCGACTTCTTCAACTGCGCGACGAGGCCCCAGTCGGCCCTTCGGCGGAAACCGAGCCTCCCGTGCCGCGGATGGAGGGTTATGTGGTCCACCCCCTCCGACTCCAGCATGCGCGCGAACTCGACCAGGCGCGCGGCCTCCGCCGTGTCCCAGCCCGAGCGCATCTTCACCGAGAGCCTCACCGTCACCGCGGCCCGGCACGCGCGCACGATCCGCCGCGCGAGGTCCGCGTCGGAGAGAAGGCGCGCGCCGGCGCCGGTCTTAACGATGTCCGGGGCGGAACAACCCATGTTGATGTCGACCGCCCAGCATCCGCGTTCCTGCAGCATGCGCGCGGCCCCGGCCATGACGGCCGCGTCGGTCCCCACGATCTGGTAGACGAAGGGCTCGTCGGTATCGTGCTTTTCGACGAGCGGCTCGTTGTGCCTGGAGCGGGCGACGATGGCGGCCGCGGAGAGCATCTCCGAGCAGAGCACCGCATCGCCGCCGAAGCCGCGGACCACGCCGCGGAAGGCCGGGGTGGTGAGCTCGGCCATGGGGGCGCAGAAGAACCGCGCGGGCAGACCCATCAGGCGCGCCTCCCGTTGAGCGCGGCCTTTACGCCGTCCAAAACGGCCATGAAGCGGCGTGCCGGACGCGGTTGTCGTGTACGATTCATGAACGCGAATCCTCCAGTGGTGTGCCGAGTGCGAATGGTGTGGTTAAGGCGCCGGGCCGGTCAAACAGAATTTCCGTTTCGCGCCCGGAGGTCATCCTGACGCGATTTTTATTTTTCTTGACGAAACTTTCATCGCCTTCCAGATACAATAGTGTTGTCGCGGTCCGGCCGCCGGTATCGCGACCCATCAGACTGCTGGAGAGGACCGGATGAAACCATCCATCGCGCTCATATCGCTTGTTCTTTTAGCCGGGTGCGCCCGCGCGCCGGAGAAACTCGAATCGCCCCGGCTGGTCATTCATACGACGATCAGGGACAATACCGTTCACTTCACCATGAACCTGGTCGGGGGCCTGCGCAACGAGAACAGCGACAGGGCGTTTCTCGATTATTCGGCCGAGGTGGTGTTCAGCGAGAAGGGAAAGAGACTTCCCGACTCGGCGTTCAACCCGGTGCGTATATCGGTCCCCGCGATATTTCCGTTCGAAACCGTTCCGGTTTCGGTGATCGCCAGCGGGGGCGAAAAGGACGTACGGCCCCTCCTCGACATGCTGGAGATAGCCTACGACGATGTGGTGAAGAGCGGCGCGACAGAGGAGATCTACGTGCCCGACGAGAACATAGCGCTCGAGAGCGTGAGCTTCCGAAGGGAGAACATACATTCCATACTGAAGGGAAAGGCTCATGAAAAAAATTGACGACTCGAGGCTGTACCTCTGGTTTACCGCCGTCACGCTCGGAATAGCCCTTGTCTGCGGGGCGCTGGCCGTGTACTCAATGGTTCGCGTCGAACCGAAAATAGAGGCGCTTCTCGCGGCCGAAGACGACGCGGCGTCGGCGTACAGGGAGGCCTATCTCATGCTTCGCGATCCCCAGATCTTCGCTCGCTACGAGAATTTCGACGTGGCCGCGCAGCCGGTCAAGTTCATACTGCGCGATTTCGACCGCAGGGTCTCCGCGGGCGAGGCGCTTACGGCGGACGACGGGCTCTACCTCGGGATTCTACTGGAGCGCCGGCAGCTCGGTTCGGAGCTCACCCGCAATACCGCGGTGTTCTTCGCGCTGCTGTCGCTCTTCGGCCTGGGCATGTTCCTTTACGAGCGCCGTTCGTTGAAGGGCGCCTGATCCGTTCCCCGTTCCGCCCGCGGGTGGTCCGCCGGCGCGGAACGTCCCGGGAGGCGCTCCTCACTTCCGTCCGCACGCCCCGTTTCAGCCGAGCGCCACGTCGAGAATCATCATTATCGTAAACCCCACCATGGCCCCCATGGTGGCAAGATCGCCGTTGCCGCCGGACTGCGACTCGGGGATTACCTCCTCCACCACCACGTAGATCATGGCGCCGGCGGCGAAGGCGAGCGCGTAGGGGAGGATGGACTGCGCGACGATGACGATAGAGGCGCCCAGCACCCCCGCCATCGGCTCGACCATACCCGATATCTGCCCGTAAAAGAAGCTTTTCCCCCGGCCCATGCCCTCGCGGCGCAGCGGGAGCGAGACCGCCATGCCCTCGGGGAAATTCTGAATGCCGATACCGACCGCCAGGGCGATCGCCGATGCGAGCGTGGCCGAGGGGAGGCCCGCCTCGATCGCGCCGAAAGCGACCCCCACGGCGAGGCCCTCCGGGATGTTATGAAGGGTTATGGCGAGAACCAGGAGTGTGCTTCGCTGCCAGGACGTCTTGACGCCCTCGGCTTCGCTGACCGGCAGGAAGCGATGCAGATGCGGGAGCACCCTGTCCACCAGGCGGAGAAACACGCCGCCGGCCATAAAACCGGTCGCGGGCGGCACCCAGACGGGCAGTGGGCCCGCCCCGGACATTTCTATCGCCGGGGCCAGGAGCGACCAGTAGCTTGCCGCGATCATGACGCCTCCCGCGAAAGCGAGCGCGAAATCGAGCACTCTGCGATCCGGGTGCCTGCCGACGAATACGAAGGAGGCGCCCAGGGCGGTCAGACCCCAGGTGAAGCAGGTGGCGATAAGCGCCTGTGTGATATGTCCGAGCGAGGCGAAGTATTCGATCATTGGCCTTTCTCCGATGGCGCCGGGCCGACCGCGCGGCGTTGCGTTTCTGTTTCATCCCGGAGGGACGTTTTCCGGGTGCGACGGCGCGCACGATCTTACGAAAGCTTTCGCGCGGGTACAACAACAATTTGCCGCGATGCTTCTTTAGAAAATATGATTGCAAAAAACGTTCCGGGCTACGAGTCTTTGGCGGTTGACGGAGACATAATCAGGGCAGGAGCGGAATGATGAAGGACCTTGTGATAGTGGGGGCGGGCCCGGCCGGGCTGTCGGCGGCGATCTACGGCATGCGTGCGGGGATCGACCTTGTGGTGCTCGAAAAACTCGCGCCGGGCGGTCAGGTGATGACCACCTACGAGGTCGAAAACTATCCCGGTTTCGTCGACCCCGTTCCCGGCTGGGAGCTGATGAGCAATATGGAAAACCAGGCGCGGCGGCTCGGCGCCGAAATCGTGAGCGTGGAGCTCTCGTCAATTCGACGCGACGAGGACGAAAATTGCTTCGAGATCGCCGCCATCGGCGGCAACCCGGTCCGCGCGCGGGCGGTCATCTGCGCGACGGGGGCGTCGCTCCTCAAGCTGGGCGTCCCCGGTGAGGCGGATTTCACCGGCAGGGGCGTGTCGTACTGCGCCACCTGCGACGCGGCCTTCTTCAAGGGCAGGGTCACCGCCGTGGTGGGGGGCGGCGACACCGCGCTCGAGGAGGCCCTGCATCTGACGCGCTTCGCCTCGAAGGTCTATCTGGTGCACCGGCGCGACGCCTTTCGCGGGGCGAAGCTTTTACAGAAGCGGGTGATGGAGAACGCCGCGATCGAGCCCGTATACAATTCAAAAGTGCGCTCCATCAACGGAAGCGGCAAGGTCGAATCGATCACGCTGGAGAACACGAAGACCGGCGCCGCGAGCGACCTTCCGGTCGACGGTGTGTTCATCTTTATCGGCTATCGTCCCAACACCGAATATGTTCCGGGCGAGATCCTCAACGACTACGGGGAGGTGATGGTGGATATGCGCATGCGCACGTCAATCCCGGGCCTCTTCGCGGCGGGCGACCTGCGCGGCGAGTCCATCAGGCAGATCGTGGCGGCCGCCGCCGACGGCGCCACCGCGGCGCTCTCGGCGTACGAGTACCTGGAGTCGATCGCTCGGTCCTAAAAGCGTATGCCCAGCACCTGGTGGCGGACCTTGCCGTCCATCTCCACGCGCTTGTAGAGAAACTTCAGCACCGAGAATTTTTTGAACCCCGTTTCGCTCTCCGACTCGGACTCCCACAAAAGTCCCCAGAGGCTTCCTGTCGAGCTGTAGCCGCGCTCGGGCTTTTCCAGATGATAATACGGGATGCCGAGAAGCAGCATGCGCCGCTCGTAGCGCTCGGCCGGTTTCAGATTGCGGTACCACAGCGCGCCGAGCCCCCACAGCTGGAATTTGTCGCCGTCGCTCTCCGCGCTCACGTAGGTGAGGAGCGGAGGGATGCAGAGCACCCATTCGTCCGGATCGCTCCCATAATACCAGAACGGAATGAAGCTGTGGCGGAAGTAGTTTCCCTCGCGCTTTACATTATAGATGAACCAGAGCAGGCTGAAATCGTAGCCGCCCCCCGTGCGCGACCACTCGTGGCTTGCGAGGAGGCCCCAGGCCAGGCGGTACGCCCGGATCTCCGGCGAGACCTCGTAGCTCAAGAGGTTGAACGCCAGGCCGTAGCGCTCGTGCCCTGTCTCGGTCCACTCCCGATGGTCGAAGAGTCCCAGAAAGTTCTGCCGGTTGTACGCGGGCGAGGAATGCAGGTAGAGCCCCGCAATAAAACGGCTGGAGGAGCTTTCCGATCGCGACGAGAAGTAGAGCGGCAGTACGAAACGCGTGAACGTCCGCTCGGAGCGCCAGGAGTAATAGAGCGGGAAGAGATGCAGCGCCCGTTCGCCCGTGCCGGCGTCGGCGCTCCTCCACAGGAGCAGCGTGAGCGAACGTTCGTCGCGCGGCGTCGAGGCCGAGTAGAAGAGCGGGAAGACATACCGGTAGCTTTTCTGCGGCGACGTCCGGGCGAGATAGAAGGGCAGCACCCAGAGGCGGGAGTCCGCTCCGTCGGCGCTCCGCGCGCGATCCACGAGCCAGAGTACGTTGGTGTGCGTGTCGCCGTTGTCGGTGGAGCGGTAGAAGAGAGGAACGATCGGGAAGAAGTGGAATCCCGCCGCGCGGCCGTCCACGGTCTCGCTTCTGGCGCAGTGCAGCGGGCTGATCGAAAACGAGCGCGAGAATTTTGTCGCGTCTTCCGCCGCGGCCGAGGCGCCGAAATACAGCGGGCTGATGGTGCGCTTCGTGAGCACACCGTTCTCCCTGCGCTCCCGGTGCCAGATGAGCGGGAATATCCTCCAGCCGCTCTTATCCGGCGAGGAGTACCAGTTGGCGATGGGCCAGAGCGCCGTCCTCTCGCGGAGCCCGGAGGGTTCGTCGTACTCGTCCCAGTACAGGTTGAGCACATAGCCGCGCTTGAAGGATTTACCCTCGCGCTGCATGCCGTACAACGGGAAGAACACCAGGTACTCCACCTCGCCCGATTTGTACGATATGTAATTGAGTATCCATTGTATGCGGTCGTCCGATTCCCTGTCCCAGGTAAGCCAGGAGAGCGGCAGCAGGCGGAAATGGCGCTTAGAGTCCGCCATCTCGAAGGCCGTAAGGCCGAAAAGCAGCCGAAAGCCCCAGAAATATTCGGAATTCTCGCGCGATACGGTCTTCTTCTCGCGTATCCGCACGCCCCCGTCGGGCGTCCCGGCCGAGGGCGTTTCGACCGGCGCTTCACCTTTCAGCGAGGCCGGTTCGCCCTGCCGCGGCGGACGCGCCAGCGTGACGCGCGTGGAGACGCTCACGACGTCGTAGAGCCACGAGAGCTCGGTGTCCACATGCCAGCCGCGCTCGCCCCTTCCGAGGCCCAGGCTCACGCCCGGGGCCGGGCCTGCGGCGACACTTTTGGACATGCCGAGGATGTTGATGTGCAGTTCCCTGCTCGGGCTCTCATAGTCGAAGTACAGCGGGAGAAAGAGCGTGATGTCCCTCTCAGGGGTCCTGTCGTAAAAATAGAGCGGCGCCCAGTACGTGGCCTCCTCGCCCCTCGCCGGCGCGCTCCTGCCGTAGTAGATGAGCATCCAGCGCACCGACTCGTCGGCCGTGCGTCTGTTGTAATGGAACAGGCCGTACGAGGTGCCCTCGTCTTTCCTCGAGCCGGCCGGCCGCATGTAGAACGGGAAGTAGTAGCGGTAGCCCGATTCGCCCGTTTCGTGGAACACGAAGGGAATCAGCCAGAAGCGCTTAAGGCCGCCCCCGGGCGCGGTGCGCCAGTCGAATATCCACAACAGGTTGCGGTGCGTGCCTTCGATCGCGTTCGAGCTCTGGAAGTAGAGCGGGATGACGGGAAACCAGAAGCTCGATTCCAGGGTGGTTCCGGACCACCGGTCTTCACCGTAGCGCGCGGTGGTGCGGCCGAAGAACGGCGTGAGAAGACCGGACGTGTAGAAGGTGCGATACTCCTTTTCGCCGGGGAAGCGGCCGTCGAAGCTTCCCTTCCACCGGCTGAAGAGCGGCAGAAGGTGGGTGTAGTGCGCGCCGTCCGGGTGGCGGTTGTTGAGAAACAGGGGCGGGAGCACGTGCGTATAGCCGTCGCCGCCCGGCCGGTGAAAGAGAAGCGGCGTGAGCCACAGCCGCGTCAGCCGGTCGCTCCCGCCCTCGGTCCTCCAGGAGTAGTCTATGAGCCACAGGATGTTCCGGTGGCCGTACAGAGGCGTCGTATGATGATAGGTGAGCGGGATGAGCGGGGCCCACCAGGTCCGTTTTTTCAGCGATCCGTCCCGGTTATGCGACGACCAGTACGCGTGCAGCGGCGAGAGGTTCCAGCGCTCCTGGGCCCCCGGCGCGTAACCGCCGCGATGGATCGTATGATGCGTCCCGAATAGCGGCGAGTAGAAGTACGAATGGTCGGCGTAGGATCCCCGGTCGCGTCCCCACCAGAACAGGTACAGGACGGCCCTGTCGGCGTCGTCGCCGCTGATGTTCGAATAGTACAGCGGGTTCGCCATCATGCTCGAGTCCGCGTCGCGCTCGCCGTAGTGAAGGATCAGGGGGATGGAGTATCTGCGACGGTCGTCGATCTTGCTCGTCAGCCGGTACCAGAGCGGGAGCAGGCGGAGGGAGGTGTACCGGGGATAATCCGTATACTTGAACAGCCACAGGGCCATGAAGGAGTAATGCCCTTCCCAGTCCTCCTTCTCGATGAGAAAGGCGTTGATGCTGTATTTGCTCTCCTTCTCGCTTCCGAATACCTTCCGCTCGCCTTCGTCGAGGTCGGACCAGTCGCGCGCCGCGGCGCTCCCTGCGAGGGCGAGCGTCAGAACGCATATGGCGGCGACTATACGGCTCGCGCGGATTGCTACGGTTCCCATCATGCCGTCCTCCGGCCCGGTGATTGAGCTTCAGAGGGAGGGCCGCCGCGGGAATATTTCAAGTAAAAATCGGGGCTACTCGGCGACCCGGCGAACGATCTCGTCGAAGAGCGTGAAAATATCCGCGGCCTCCGGCACCGAGCCGACGTCGTGCGGAAGCACCACGAGCTTGATCCCGGTCCGCGCCGCCAGATGGCCGGCGGCGGTGGCCGTGTTGAAGACGTCGCGGATGATAAGCGCGATGCGGTCGGCGGGCGTCTCGGAAAGGATGAGATTCGCCTGCTGCACGGTAGGCGAGACGCCGGGGGCCGGTTCGAGCGAGCCAGCGCAGGCGATGTCATATCGCCTCAGAAAGTAATCGAAAAGCGCGTGCCGCTGCACTACGGTCGCGCCTTTTCTGTCTGCCAGCCGCGCGTCCCATTGTTTCATCCTGCGCTTCCACTCCTCGGTGAAGGCGCGGACGTTTTCCCGGTACACCGGGGCGTTCGTTTCATCGAGCTTCTGAAGCCGCGCCGCGATGGCCTCCGCGTACACGGGAATGTTCGCCGGATCGAGGTGGTGATGGGGATTGACGTCGTGATGGGTGAACTGGGGGGTGCGCTGTGCCGTCGTATAGTCCTCACTGAGGAGTGTGACGAGCTCGGAGAGGTCGAGATGTCCGTCCTGTCCCGTCCGGATACGGGCGTTCGCCGATGCCTTCAGTATCGCCTCTATCCATTCATCTTCGAGTCCCGCGCCGTTGACGATCAGAAGGTCGGCCTTTTTCATCGCCCGCGCCGCGGCCGAGTTCGCGTTGACATAGTGGGGATGGCTCTTTCCCGAGGCGAGGGAGAGCACCTCGGTTCTGTCGTTTCCCACGATTCGCGCGATGTCCGCCATGTAGGGGTATGTGGTCACTACCAGAACGCGGGCCTGGACCAGCACCGGAGCAAGGAAAATGAAAAAGATCGTCAGCACGTATTTCATCGGCACCTCTTTTATTTGAGAGTGATCGCACGCGCGGCGGCTAAAGCAATATCGCCGCCGTACTCGGTGGACGGAGCCAGCGTGAATCCGTTCCGTGCGGCCGCACGGACGGAGATGCAAATCATAACAAAATACAACAATTCAGAAGCGGCGGCAACTGTACAGTTATTTTTTTTCTGAATTATGCGCAATATTTTTTGTCCCGAGCTCCCCGCACCCGGACGACCGACCGGACGGAACGTCCCGCGATACCGGGCCGACGGTAATCGATACCGGTACCAGGAAGCGTACGGCGGGCGTGTCAGAAATGCCTGCGAAAGAAACGCTCGATGCCCTGCCAGAGCTTTCTCCGCAGGTCGAGCATGCGTACGCTGTTGACGGAAAGGTCGTCGTGGCGGAAGTAGCGGTCATTGATGAACAGGGCGCGCGACACGGAAAGTCGAAGGAGCGGGATTTTCCCCCGGCCGTGGCGCAGCATGATGTGGCTTCCGAACGCGGGGGTGTTGAGCGCGAAGGGCTCGCCGACGGTCCATTCCTCGCTTCCGAGCGATTTCCGCATGGATTCGAGCAGGCCGCGCGCTATCTCGTCGGGGCAGGTCTTCACCGGTGTTCCCCGGTCCATCACCACGTTGTTTACGGTCACCAGCGGTCTCGGCCTTCCAGGGTCCGCGGCGTGCTTCGGGCCCACTGCCATCATCGTGTGGCAGTCGAGGACCAGGCGTATCCGACCGGTCTCCAGGATCTTTTCGACCGCGCCGTGAAAACCGTGATAGTAGCGCATGAGCAGGTTGTTAATCGCGATCTCGTCGGGGAAGACCCCGGGGGGGTAGATGGGAACGCCCGCGCTCGTGCTCTTCTTCACCACCCCGTCGTCGGTGCGCGGCGCGACCATAAGGTGGTGCCGGTCCAGGTCGACGAACAGGCGGCTTATCGGCGAGTCGATGCGCGCGACGGTGTTATCGCCGAAGTCGAAAAGCACGTCGGCGCAGGCGTCGGACTCGAAGAACAGTTCGAAATCGCCGAGTATTTCGTATCCGGCAAGCTCGTCCGGTACGCTCCGGCCGGCGTGCGGCACGAGGACGAGGATCGGAAGTCCCCGCTTCATGGCGTCCGGCGCATGCCGGCCGGAGGCCATGGCTCAGGCGGGGTCCGGCGGGCGGGGCGGCCTGTGGCGTTATGACATGTCACGCGATCGTCGTTCATGGTGTTTGCGGGAGCTGCCGCCGCGCGGCAAATTTGTACGGGTACGGCAAAATACTATTGACGGAGCGGAGAGTAAAGCGTTAATTCAATTGTTTCCATGCTCTCGGGGCGGAACTGATCGACACCATGCCCGTTTGAGACCGCCGCGCAGTCCGCTGTGGAGGCGCGTCGGTGCCGTTTCGGGCGGCTTCACCCGCGCGGAAAGAGAGCGGGGCGGGCGCCGGCCTCCGGCGCGACACACTTAATCAGGAGATCGCGATGCGCGCATACAAGACCGACGAAACCGGGGAGGCCATCCTCGAGATTCTCACAGCCAACGCCAAGGCGACCGCGGAGGACATCGCGCGCCAGCTCAACGTGGCCGAGAGCAAGGTGTCAAAATACATCAAACAGTTCGAAAAAGACAGGATAATTCTGAGATACAAGACCCATGTCAACTGGATGCGGGTCCGCAACAACCAGGTGCGCGCTCTCATCGAGGTGAAGGTGATACCGGA
The DNA here is from genome assembly GCA_017998475.1 of Spirochaetota bacterium. Classification (GTDB taxonomy): domain Bacteria; phylum Spirochaetota; class UBA4802; order UBA4802; family UBA5368; genus MVZN01. The sequence goes on from JAGODA010000006.1 coordinate 10,220, forward strand.
GCGCGGCGTGGGTTTCGACGCGGTGGCGGAATCCATCTACCGCTATCCCGAGGTGTCGTCGGTGTTCCTGCTGTCCGGCAGCTACGACCTTCTGGTGCAGGTGGAGGGGCCGACGCTCCAGCAGGTTTCCCTCTTCGTTTCGGAAAAGCTCGCCACGATCAAGAACGTGCAGTCCACCGTCACTCACTTCCTGTTGAAAAAATACAAGGAGGACGGTGACGTGCTCGTCGACCAGCCCGAGTCCAAACGCCTGCCGATGAGCTTCTAGGCGTGGCGTCTCTTTCGGCGGTTTACCGCGCGCTGTTGGCGCGTTACGGTCCCCAGCACTGGTGGCCGGGCGAAACCGATTTCGAGATCGCGATCGGCGCCATCCTCACACAGAATGTCTCGTGGACCAATGTCGAGAAGGCCATCCGCGGGCTGAAGGAGGAGAAACTTCTCTCCGCGAGGGCGCTGCACCGCGAACCGGTCGAACGCGTGGCCCGGCTCATTCGTCCCGCCGGGTACTACAACCAGAAGGCGAAAAAGCTCAAAAACTTCCTGGACTGGTTTTCCGCTTACGGTTATTCGTTTTCACGACTGCGAGAGCTCGATGCCGGCCGCCTGAGGAAGGAGCTCCTCGGGATCAACGGGGTCGGGCCCGAAACCGCGGATTCAATTCTGTTATACGCGCTTGAAATGCGGATTTTCGTGGTGGACGCCTACACCGTGAGGATTTTCGGCCGGCTCGGCATTCTCGACGGAACCGAGGGGTACGATGAGGTCCAGCGCCTGTTCCACCGCCGATTCGCCGCCGGCGTCCGCGAATACAACGAATACCATGCCCTCATCGTCAATCACGGCAAATACGTGTGCAGGAAGAAGCCGCTGTGCGCCGAATGCTGTCTGGCGCGGCACTGCGCTTTCGAGGGCTGAATCCGGGCTATTTAATCCGGATAAGCGAGCAGACCTGGCCGGTGTCGCTCGAAGCGGTCTCCGTGTTGTAGACATCGAGCGACCACTCCCCGTCGATCACGTAGCAATAGCGAAAGGCGCCCGGGTGGAGCTTCTTTCGCAGTCTCCAGGTGCCGTCGCGTCCGCGGGACAGCGGATCGTTCTCGGGGTTCCAGTTGTTGAAATCGCCGACTATCGAGACCAGGCGCGCTTTCGGGCGGTGCAGCCGGAATTCGACGGTGTGGGCATCGAGCGCGCGATAGGTGATCTGCGGTCCCTCGGAGGCGTCGAAGGCCGGGAGGATCGAGACGTACGAGCCCATGCCGTCGTCGTCGTTGACCGGATTGCTCGGATCGTGAATCCACACGCCGTCCACGATGAATTTGTAGCGCGGCTGTCCGCCTCCGAGTCCCCGGGTCAGGAAATGGTACCACACGCCGTTCACGCCCCGTTCCATCGCCAGCGGTTTCCAGTGCGAGAAGTCCCCGGCGAGGAGGACCCGTCGCGCCGCGCGGCTTCTGTACGTGATCAGGATCCCTCTCTCCACAACCTGTTTCTGCCGGTCCCTGTCATAGCGTACCAGCTTCATCTCGGCGGGCGTTCGCGCTTCCCGGAGAAAACGCAGGTTGTAGTGGTTTTCCTCCTTCGGCGCGGCGCCTTCCATGGGGCCGAAGGCGGTGAGCAGTACCGGCAGGAGCGCGAAGATGGTGCGGAATCCCATGTGCGAGGACCTCTGTGCCAAAATGAGTTACAGCGATATAGTACTTATGTCGATAACTAAAGAGAAAATATTTATGGAAAAAAGAACCGGTGCCGGAATTCCGCGCCCGGCGGCAGACGGAGAGCGCGCTTTTCTTCCGCATGACGCGCGGGCACGCGAAAAGTAATTGCTTTTTATAAAACGGTGGATTCTGCTGAATTATGTCGCTTTTTGGCCGTGTGAGGCGCCGCGGGCGCCGCTCCGGCTCAGGATGTACAATCCGCCTCGGGACTGTAAACGGTGATGGGCGATAGCGAAGAAAGAAAAGCATACACTCCGGAAGAGCAGAACGAGATCGACAGAATACTGGGCCTTCTGCCGGGTGAGTCGTCCGGCAGGGGTGCCGGGGAAGAACCGCAACCGGCTCCAGCCCGGGCGCGGGCGATAGTCGAGGATGAAGACACATTCGATCTGAGCTCGGACCTCGTCGAAATCGACGAAGCACCTCCGCCCGCCTCCGATGAAATAGAGGACATCACCGATATCATCGAGATGGTGGAAGAGCCTTCCGCCGGCGAGGTTCCGGATCTGGGGGAGATGTCCTTCGAGGAGGCGCTGGCCGCCGAAGCCCCGCCCGATATGGAGGTGCTGCCCGGGGAGGAGTTGCCGGCTTTCGAGGAGGAGGCCGCTCCCCCGCCTCCGAGGCCCGGCAGGAAGGCACGCACATCACTCGAGGAGCTCGACGAGCTCACCTCGATGGAACCCGAATCGGTCGACCTTCAGGAGGTTTCCGAAGATCGTTACGTCGACGAGGTGGAGGCTCCGCGCGCGCCCGAAATTGAGGAACCTGTCGGGGCGGAGGAACCGATCGAGCCGTTCGACATGGATCTGGCGGGGCTCGAGGAGCCCGCGCCGAGGCCTTCGGGCATGCGGGTCGAGAAGGAAACCGATTTCGACATCGGTCCTCTTTCCGATATCTCCGTCGAAGAGATACAGGACATGCCCGAGGCGGGGGCCGCCGATATCCCCGAAATTGATCTGGGAGACATAGCCCCGGAGAGGGAGATGCCGCCGTCGCCTCCTCCCGAGCGCGAGGCCCCGGCCGCCGACTTCATGGAAGATTTCCACGATGAGGGGATCCCCGAGCCGCTCGATATGGGGGAGGGGCCGCCTGTGTCTCGAAGGGCCGCCCCCGCGGCGGATCTCGATATCGGATTGGAGCAGGAGGATATGATCCCCGGCATCGGCCGAATCGAGGAGGCGGTGAGCACCGAAGAGATCCCGGATGTCGAGGAAGAGGAGCCCCCGCCCGAGCCCCCGAGGAAGAAAAAGGAACGCTCCGAGGCCAGGGCGGAAGAGGAAGACGAGCTCTCCGATCGCGACATCAGGCGGTTGAAAAAGGCGCTTCTCCTGTTCCATCCGGCCCTGCGAAAGGCCGTCAAAGACACCATTCTGAACGACCTTCTGCCGCCGGCGGACTCGCGGCATCTCATCGATATGATCCTCTCGGGAAAGCCCGAGGACAACGTGCACCGCTTCCTCGAGAAAAAACTCGGGCGAAGCATCGATATAAGCGAGGGGCCGGCGCCGGGAAGGCGCGTGCTCACCTCGCGTCCCGAGTACACGCGCGAGGGCCTCGAGCGCCAGAAGCGCCTGCTGAAGGCGACGCGCATAGGCGGCATCGCCGCGCTGGCGGCGTTTACGGTCACCATCCTGAGCTATCAGTTCATCTACAAGCCGATGATGGCCAAGCGGCTTATAAAGGAGGGCGTCGCGCTCATCCGCGAGCAGGGCGATCCGGTAACCAAAAAGGTGAAGGATTTCGCGAAGGCCGAGGAACTGTTCGCCAGGGTGGACGCCGATTACGCGAAGGACTACCTCCCAGGATACAATGCCTACGCGCGGGCCTATTTCGACAAGCGCGAGTACGAGCTCGCGCTCGGCAAGCTCGAGCGCGCGAACAAGATCGATCCGGTCGACATCGATACGCTCAACAACCTCGGCTTCTTCTACTCCAGGGTGCCGGAGGGCGTGTATAACAGGATAAAGCGGGCCGACGAGAAGGACTCGAAGCTCGACAAGGCGATCAAGTATTACCGGTACGTGCTCAACCGGAAGCCGGACAACGTGACGGCGCTCTACGGCATAGGAAACGCGTACATGTACCAGGGGCAGTACATCAAGGCCCGTCAGTATTATGAGGACATCCTCAAGATCGACCGCACGTCGGTCGTGGGCTATTCCGGACTTCTCAACCTCTACATCGAACGCGACGTGATGCCGCGGGTGATGGCCATACACTCGGACCTCGTCGACAAGAAGATGCTGACCGAAATTCCGTCGCCCCTGCTCGGAAAGCTCGCGGCGTATTATATCGGGAAAAAGCGCACGGACAGCACCAATATACGCGTGGATTTCGGCGTTCAGTCCTCGCGATTCAAGGACCCGGCAGACAATCCGTTTCCGGCCGCCAGGGCGGTCCTGGACGCGCTCCACCGGAAAGACCCGCACTATCCGCAGCAGTACGTGCTGTACGCCAGGCTCAGCAGGGAGGAGAAAAACCTCAAGCTGATGGAGAACTATGTTCAAAAGGCGCTCAAGGAGGAGCCGAATTACTTCGCGGCATTGCACCTGCTGGGTGAGTATCATTACGCGGTCAAGGAACCCGTTAAAGCCTACCAGGCTTTCGGCAGTGCCGTAAAGGCAAGTCTTTCTCCTCCCGACTTCACCTACGAGGATTTCTATTTCGAAACCGAAAACGTCGGCAACAGTTATTTCCACATGGGCAACATCTTCTACTATTTCTTCGACAGGGTGAAGTACCGCTTCGGCGACGAACTCGAGGAGGAGGCGCTGGACGCCGAGGTCGAGCAGCAGGCGAATTATATCATCGCGCGCGAGAAGTACGAGGCGGCGCTGAAGGAAGGATTCAGGTCGCCGGAGCTCTTCTATAACCTGGGCCGCATTCACTACATGAACGGCCAGTACGAGCGCGCGCTCGAGCGCTGGCTCGAGCTGTACGAGGAATCCGTGGACAGCCCGGAGGTCATGCTCGCGATGGGTAACGCCTTTTACCATCTCGACAATCTGGAAGCGGGAAGGGGCGAGTACCTGAAACTCATATCAATCTTCGAGCGGCAGGCGGAGTCGATAACGAAGATATTCCCGGACCGCGCTGACCATGTGAAGGTCTTCCAGACGCTCGCCACGGCATACAACAACCTGGGCGCCGTATACCAGCGCAAGAACGACGAGACCCGCAGCAACGTGAGCTACTGGAAGGCGATCGATTACGCGAAACGCATCGATCGCGAGAACGAGTTCGCCCGGGTGAACATGGCCCGCGCCTTCAAGGAGCGCAGCGAGCCCATCAAGCCTATCCTCGACGAGGACATACCGTTCAGCCTGGCAGTCTACAGCAAGGATATGCGCTGAGGCGCCCGCGCGCCGGCAAGGGCCCCGGCGTCAGGAAAAAAAACTTGTAAATATCGCGGCCCGCCTTATTATGTCTCATCCGTCCAACGAGATATCCCGATCATTATTCCCCGGGTACATTCAGGCGCGGCTCCGGCAGGGGCCTTTTTTGCGGCCGCGCCCGTACGCCGGGCGTGGAAGAAGGAATGAAACCGGAGACGCTGTCCACAGCCGAAGACCTTTTCGCGTTTGCGCCGGAGGAGCCCGACGAGGCCGGTGTCCGCGGCGAGGAGGAGATACGCGCGCTGCTCGAAGCCGGGTGCGTGCCGGCCGGACGACGTTTCGAACTGCGCGCCGAGTCCTGCGCTCTTCGCCTGGCGCACGCCAACAACAAGATACTCTCGCTCTCCAATTCCCGCACGCGCATTCTGGCCCACCAGGTGGAGAGCACGCACCGCATCGTCAACAGCCTCAACCAGCGCTTCATCATCGCCGACGAGGTCGGTCTCGGCAAGACGATCGAGGCGGGGCTGGTCATCAAGGAGCTCATCTACCGGCACGGCTATTCGAGGATACTCATCGTCGCGCCCGCGTCGCTTTTGCTCCAGTGGCAGCACGAGATGGAAAACAAGTTCAACGAGCGTTTCGAGGTGCTCGACCGCCGCTTCATCCGGCGGGCGGAGTCCCTCGGCGGACGGGGCTCCAATCCCTGGCAGCATTGCGGAAAGGCGATATGTTCGCTCGATTTTATCAAAAACAGGTCTTTCGGCGAGAGCCTGGCCTCGTGCCGCTGGGACGCCGTCATATTCGACGAGGCGCACCGGCTGCGACGGGACTCGCAGCGCAGTACGCTCGCCTATACGGTCGCCGAGGTGCTGTCGCGCAACACGCGGTCCCTGCTTCTTCTTACCGCGACGCCGTTCCGCGGAAAGATCGAGGAGCTCTATTACCTGGTCCGGCTGGTCGATAAAAACCTGCTGGGCCCGTTCCAGACCTTTTATAACCGCTTCTGCACGGACGACGCCGACCTGGCGGAGCTTCGCGACCGTCTTTCGTCCGTGCTCATACGACGAACCAAAAAAGAGGTCGGAGGGTTCACCCGGCGCTTCGCGCGGACGGTGCGTTTCGAGCTGTATCCGGAGGAGCGCGCGCTGTACGACGCGACGACCCGCTATGTGGTCGAGGAGTTCAACAGGGCCATGCAGACGGAGAACAGGGCGGTCGGGTTTGTCATGACCGTTTTTCAGAAACTCCTCGATTCGTCCTCGTTCGCGCTGCTCACCGCGCTCGCCAACAGGCGGGAGAACCTCTCGATCATGCTCGAGCGGGCCGAATCCGTTCCCTCGCCGGACGGGTTCGATCCCGACGACGCCGACATCGACGACGAGAATGCCGACGAATCGGTGGCCGCGATGGCGCGCAAGAGCGCCGCGGAGATCCGCGAGGAGATCGCCACGCTCGACCGCCTCCTGGCGCTCGCGCGTTCCATCGAGCGCAATAAAAAAGGGGAGAAACTCGTTTCACTCCTGCGCCAGCTCCGCAAAAAAGGGTGCGCGAAATTCATCATCTTTACACAGTTTCGCACAACTCAGGAGTACCTTCGCGGGCTGCTCGTGGGGTTCGATGTGGTCCTGTTCCACGGCTCCATGGACAGGGACGAAAAGGAGAGGGCGATCCTCGACTTCAAGGGCGACGCCGAGGTGCTCATCTGCACCGAGGCGGGCGGCGAGGGGCGCAACATGCAGTTCTGCAACATTCTCATCAACTACGATCTTCCGTGGTCGCCGCTCAAAATCGAACAGCGCATAGGCAGGATACACAGGTTCGGCCAGCCCCACGACGTCTTCATCTATAACTTCTCCACCCGCGATACGGTCGCCGAGCGCGTCCTGGAGGTGCTCGAGAAAAAGCTCCGGCTCTTCGAGGAGTCGATCGGCGTTCCCGACGTGCTGCTCGGCCAGATCGAGGACGAGCTCGCCCTTTCGAGCCTGTTCATGGAGATGGCGGCGGGAGGGAAGCCGCGCCGGAGAATCCTTGCGGAGATCGACGAACGGATCGAGAACGCGCGACGCAGCTACGAAAAGCTTACCGACCTCACAGTCGCGCGGAACCTGGATTTCAATTACGACGAATACTACTCAATAACCATGAAAGAGCGCCAGTTTTCAAACCGGCGCATCGAGCGCTTCGTCGAGCGGATGGCCCAGGAAGACGGTCTGGTCGGCGAATACCTCGGGAGGAAGAACGCGCGGACCGGGCTGTACCGGATAAAGCGCCTGTACGGACGTCCCCCCGAGGCTCCCTGCCACGGCAGTTTCGACAGCAGGGTGGCGCTCGAGAACGAGGGGATGGAATTTCTCGCCTTCGGCCACCATGTAGTGGATACGCTCTTCGAGCACTGTGTTTCCGACGCTTTCGGGGGAAAGACGGGAGTGAAGCTCATACGATCCGCGGTACCGTACAGGGGTATGGTCTTCTGCTATCTGGTCTCCTACAACGCGCTTTCAAAGACACAGGAGTTTTTAGTTGTCGCGGCCGACGGAACCGGAAGGGACCAGGGCGAGCTCGAGGAGATGGAGAGGGAGTTTGTCGAGCAGGAGGGAGTCGCCGCCAACGGCGAGGAACTGGATGGCCGGGTCCGTGCCGTCCTTTCGGGCCTGGGCCGGTGTTTGGAGGACGCCAGGCGCAGACTGCGGGAAAAGGTGGAGCGCAGGCTTGCCGAACTGCGCGAGACCCTTGAACTTTCAATAGATCCTGAGATCGAAAAGATAACCGAGGCCTCTCTAAGCCGCATTAAAGAGCTTTCCGAACAGCTCGAACGGCAGGAGTGCCGGCAGAAGTGGTTCGGGAAGGATATGCGTGGCGCGCTCACGCGCACGAGGAACGAAATGGCCCAGGTCGAGCTGGAGCGTGAACGGCTTCTGGCGGCATACCGCCGCTCCCGCGAGGCTAAACCGGAAATACGGCTTGTGTGCGCCGGGGTGCTGATCGCCCTGCCGGAAACGCTCAGCCCAGATGTTTCTTGAAGGCCTTGAGGGCTTTTTCCGGTGCGTCAACGAATTCGATTCCCATGCCGGCCTTGCTGTCTTCCGATTCCTGTTCGCGCTTCCAGCGAATAACGCCCTTCAGGCTGACGGGTTCCTCGCCGGGGACATACAGGGCGAGTTCGACATGGGACCCCTCCCCCATGGGCTCAGGAGTGGTGATGAACAGTCCGCCGTTGCTCAGGTCGAATGTCGCGCTGAGCGTAAGACCCTGGTCGGAATGGACCTCCGATTTTATCCGCTTTTTTACCCTGAGGTGTTTCCTTTTTTCTTCCATGATCACTTCCCCGATAACGAGTGTAACGCCCGCTCCGCCATGACCGCCTGGCCGGTAAAACCCGGGATACGGTGTTTCCCCCGGCTCTCGATTCTCCCTCCCTTTACTATATACGTATTGACAAATAATACAATAATTTTTTTACTTCGTATCATGCGATGGGTGAAACGTGGACGAGCATCGCGGGCCTGAAAGACAGCGCGGACAATGAACGACAGATCTCTTCCAATAGTATATCTTCAGAAGCAGGTGGTGTTTCCTTACTGTAACGTCTCATTCAGGTCGGCCAGCCGCACCCTCTCCGGGGTCAGCCAGGGTGACAGGGTGGTGGCGCTTCCGGTTCGCACCGTGCTTGACGGCCTGTTCCCTCGTGGAAGGCTGGCAACCCTTTCGGAGGTTGTGGAGATACAGCGCGAGGATGACTCCTGGAATGTCCAGTTGAAGGGCGTCTCGAGGGTGACAATCCGGCGTGTTGCCAGATTCAGCGCGGTCGAGTACGATACGATCGACGAGACCGAGCGTGCCGGCCAGGAGCGGCTGCGCGAGGACCTCCGCAAGAAGTCACAGGAGCTCATTTTCCTGATAAACGTCAACGAGTCGGACAAGCTCATCCATCTGCTCAATTTCCTGGTGAGCCTCCCGCAGCTTTCCGATTTCGTGTCGAATTATTTCATTTTGAAATTTCCGCGCAGGTATGAGATATTCGTGGAAAGGGATGTTGAACTGCGCGCGAGAAAACTGCTCGTCGTGCTCGACGAGCTGATCGCGGACCTGAAGGTGAAGAGGGAAAGGGAGCGGTAATGAAGAAAAGCGTGGTAAACGATGATGTTTTCTATACAATCGCCTGGTCGCGCCTCATAGAGTACGAAAAGCATTCGGCCTCGAGGATCCTGCCCGAAATGCCGGGCATACTCTGCCTTCTCGAACGCCTGCCGCGCGGCGCCATGAAATACCTGATTTTCTACGGATGCTGGCGCGACGGGCTGAGGATGGCGCTTAAAAATTTTCTCGATCCTGACTTCACCAAATTCCCCGCCATTAACGCGGGCCTCAAAGGACGGAGCATGTTCTACAGATACACCGTGGTCGATACGAGCATGCAGGACATGCAGGACATCATGTTCTGGCTTATCCGGACCTACACGCCGGAATTCAACGCGGTCGAGGGATTCGAGGACTCCAGGCGGTACAAAAACATTTCGATAAGGGAGATGGACCTCGGGGAGGACAGCGTGATCGAGCGCCTTCCGAAAACCGGGCTTTGAGCCGCCGCTTACCTTCGTACCGGCGCCAGCCTGAGCTCCTCCGCTGTGTATATATGTGAGACGTTCCGGGTAAGCGCTATGAATTCCAGCACGTATTTCAGCCGGCATGCCGCGTCGAGCGGGGAGGCGACGCTGTTGTCCGTTCGGGGCGACGCCTGCATGATCCGTTTCACGTTGATGCTCCTGGCGTCGGGGTCTGGCTCGAAAACGTCCGAACGAAAGCGCATGTAGGTTTCATAAATTGAGCGGATTATCGCGTCGGAACGGATGAGCCAGGCGACGTGCAGGTTGGAGTCGGAGTCGTGCATGTTCCTTGTAAAGTATTTGAGTATCCTCAGGACGATCTCCGGGTAGAGGTGCTCGTTGACGAGTTCGATCACCCTGGCCTCGAGCTCCGGATCGATCATCCGCATCGAGGGGTAGGCAAGGCTCGGGATGTGGGCGAGGCCGGTCCTTGCCTTGAACGCCGCGAAATCGAGGAACCGGTCCAGCGAGTCCTTCCGCATGATGTCGGTATCACGGTAGGTGTCCTCGAGCAGGACGGACGCGACCGCCTCGAGGTCGCGTTCTTTGAGAAGGTTCTCGATGTTGATCGACCGGCTGGCCTCCAGCGCCGCCGTCAGTTCCGCCACGCTTCCGTTGAGATACTCACCCATTGTTTGAAAGCCTTTTTGAATTAAAAATTCCGGCGGGCGGCAAGCCGTACCGAACGGTGGAAGGGCTCCCTGCTGTTGTATTCGTAGACATTGCGGACCGAGGATACCAGGGAGTACTGGTATACCGTGAATTCCGCGAAACCGAATACCGCCATCCTGAATTCATTATCGTCCCGCCACGCGTCGTAAATTAGATAGATAAAGGCGGAGTTGGTCAAAAGGGCGAGGAAGCCCTCCAGGTATCTGCCGGTGTAGAAATGGCCGAAGCCCGGAATGAGGACCGATCCCCCCACCGAAAGAGCCAGGCTTTTGCGGGGACGGTTGACCTCCTCATCCATGAGTCGTTCCAGTTCGCGCGCCCGGTCCGCGTATGCGCCGTCGGGGAACGAAGCGTTGTGGGCTCCGAGGGCGGTTCTGGCCCCTTCGAAATCCGACTGCAGCGCCAGCGCGTAGCAGGCGTCGATTCCGGCCTCCTCCCGGTGCGGTCCGTCGGGATAAACATAAAGATATTCCTGATAGGTGCGCAGCGCGAAGAACGGCGAGCCTGTCATAAGGCGGATGTACCCCAGGGAGAGGAGCGCCTTCTGCGCCTCCGGCTTTTCGCGGTATGTCCGGTAACATTGTGAAAAGGCCTCGGCGGCCTCGTAGTAGTTGCCCCCCCGGTAATAGGCCTCTCCCGTTAGCAGGAGCGAGACGGGGACAAGTGCTCCGTCGGGGTAAAGGTGGCGGTACCGCATCCCCTCGGTGACGGTCGAGTAGTAATCGCCGCTTGCCAGGTTCGTTTTCATGAGCGAAATGATGTCTTCACCTGAAGCGAGGACCGGACATGGCCACAGGGAGATGAGCACAGCGATCGCCATCCCCGCGGCACCGACGGTGCTTGTGGCACGGAGCTTCACAGGGGCGCCCTATCGCAGCGGCTCCGGAAGTATGCCGTCACCGAACGGCCGGTATTCGGGCACCGAGCGCACCGCGCTCGCGCCGAATCGTTCGGTCTGTGCGCGGTTGTATTCGCCCGCGGAGTTCCACGCCCCGTAGATGTTGCCGCCGTACGCCAGGACGGCGAAAAAGCCGAGCGTGAACGCGATGTCGCGATGTCCCTCCCTCCACGCGAGCGCTGTGCCGGCTCCCAGGGCGAGTACGGCCGTTACGCTCCAGAGGGCGTCGGCGAATCTTCCGGCATAGGCCTGGCCGGCCCCGGGAAGGGCGGCGGAGAGCGCGGCGGCAAGCGGCTTCGAGCGTGACGGAAGAGCGTCGTGGGCCGAGAGCCGGTCCCGCAGTGTCGGCAGAACGGAATCGGGATAAAGCGCCGCTCCCTCACTGGCCTTATGAAACGCCGGGGCGAATTCACCGGCCAGAGCGCGTATCTCCACGGAGCGCACGTAGAATTCCTCCCGGGGAGGGCCATCGGGCCAGGGGGCGGCGCTTTCCAGCGCGCGTACCGCCTCCGCGTACGCGCCGAGACGGGCGAGCGCCTGGGAGTACAGCAGAACCGAACCATGATCGTGTCCGGTGAGCGCCGGCTGGAGATTCCGCACTACCGTCCGGTACTGCCCGGCGCGGTAGTAGCTGACGTTTATGAAATGCTCGAGCCCGCGCTTACGATCGGCCGGCAGATACGTCATGAGTCTCCTGGTTTCGGCGATGCACTCGAAATAGCGTCCCTCGTCGTACAGGGTGCGAATGAACGCCGACTGCAGTTTCAGAAAATCTTCTCCCGCGGCGAAAAGCCACCCGGAGGGCGCGGCCAGGAGTGAGAACGCGGCGAGCAGCCGCATCACGGCCTGCAATACCGCAATTCCCGTTATGTGTGGTCGCACCACTATCTCCCCAGGACTTCCGGTGGCAGAGGGTCTTCCCCGGGCGGAGTATAGGGATTGCACCTCAGTACACGGTCTCCCGCGAGGAGGGAACCCGCGAACAGGCCGAAGCGTTCGACCGCCGCCGCCGCGTAGGCGCTGCACGTGGGATGAAAACGACAGTTGGGGCCGTCCTGAGGCGAAATCACCACCTGGAAGAAGCGGATAAGCAGATGCCCGGCCGCATGGGGCGCGCCGTATGCCGCGTGTTTACGGGCACTCCATGAACGTCCTGGAGGGATCAGCTCGTCGCCGACTCTTACATCCGAATTCCATGGAATGAAGGAATCTCGCGCGGCGAGCTCTCGCGTGGAGAGCAGGAGGAGGAAAAGGACGACGCACGATGTCAGCCGTTTCATTCTCATTTCGCGAATCGTTCTTTCAGGTGTAGTAGCGCTTCTGCTCCCGTACGGTCGACACGGGGAACCTGCCGTAATTGTGACCGGGCCAGATCTTCGTGTCGTCGGGAAGGCGGAGTATGATGTTGATGATTGAGTTCATGATCGTGGTCTGTGAGCCGCCGGGCATGTCGGTGCGGCCCATGCCCTCGGTGAACAGCGTGTCGCCGGTAAACAGGTTGCCGCCTGCAAGGACGCAGATGCTCCCCGGGGTGTGTCCCGGCGTATGGATGATGTCAAGGCTCTGCCGGCCGAGCGGGATGGTCTCCCCGCCGCGCAGAAGCCTGACCGGTTCGGGCGAGACCCTTCCGCCCAGTGTGAGTGAGAGCACGCGGTTGGGGATGCTGCGCGCGTGTTCCGCGTCGGCCTCGTGGATGAGGAGGGTGGCGCCGGTCTTCTTGACCGCCCGGGCGTTGCCCGATGTATGGTCCCAGTGTCCGTGCGTGTTTATCACATGGCGCACCTTGGCGCCATGACGTTCGACGGCCCCGAATATTACGTCGAAATCCCCGGCGGGATCGATGAGCGCGGCATCGCGTGTCTCCTCGTCGCAGAGGAGGTAGCAGAACACGGACATCCATGTGACTTCGATCTGTTCGATGATCATAGGGTATAATCCGGTGCGGAGCCCGTCGTCTTCCGGTGACGCGCGTAACCCGCGGCCCGACCGGAACGACGTTGTACCAGCTTCCGCGGGGTTTTGGCAAGATAAAAAACGATTGCATTTATCGATTGCCGGAAATATCGTTTCGACTGACCGCGCTCCATCGCGGAGGGATAACTACATAACGAATGGGCACCGAAACCTTCATCGATCGATTCATGCGCTCCCTCGATTCACTGAGGGGAGTGCTCTCGATAGGCTGTATGGACGTCATCGTGCGGCGGGACGGCGCCTATGTTTCGAAGATGAAGAAGCTCTTCGATGAATCCTTCCCCGTGGTCGCCCTTTCGCGTCTTATCGAGACCGGGGCCCTCGATTCGGTCCAGGGCTCTCCGGTGTTCGATCTCAAATTTACGGGCACGGGAGGGGACGTCTATTCGTCGCTTTTTCCGCTCGCCGGCGAAGACGGCGCCGGATACATCATGATACAGGGCTCCGCGCCGCTCGGTCAGACGGGGAAGGCGCTGGGGCTCTTCCT
>JAGODA010000250.1 GCA_017998475.1 Spirochaetota bacterium
CTCCACGGCTATCTTCGTCGCGGCCCAGTCGTACGCATCCAGCCGGGATGTCCCGGCGAGAGCAAGAACTAACAGCACGATCGCGAAACGTTTCATACTCACTCCTGTTGCACCTTGATAAGGATTCTGTCGAAGGGCTGTATCTTCCTGCCCTCCTGGACCTCCACCACCCGCGCCATTATTCCCGCGCTCCCGGCGTAGAACTGGATGCGCCCTACGTACTCGTCGTCCTTGCGGAATACCAGCGCGGTTGTTCCGTCCTTGACCATATGCACCGCGCGGAGGTGGACATAGATCGCGTCAGGATCGCGCGGATCGACGATATAGCCGCTCTCCGGCTCGGTCCGGGCGAGATAATCGAACGCGTAACGGAAATGGTTGAGATGCGCGCTCTTCACGCGCACCGAATCGGCGAGCCCTCCCCACATCTTCTCGTAGCGGCCGGTGAGCTCGCGCGAGAAGTATTCAATCTTGTCCAACGACGGGGCGACGGAGTTAATGTAGGGAATGCGGTTCATGCGGCGGATGATGGACTGCTGATCGGACTGCATCCTGCGCATCTCCGTGAATTCGGCCTCGCTGTACCTCGCGTCGCTCGCCAGTTCCTTTTTAAAGTCGTTAAGCCGGGGAACGTTTTTATCGAGCGGCGGCTTTTTGTCTTCGAGTATTCGCCGGAGCTCGCGCTCGGTGAAGTGCGGATTATATTTTAAGACCGTTTCCGCTATCCTGTTCTCGTAATAGCGCTTCTGTTTTTCCATCTCGATGTTGTGCAGCTTCTGGTAGTTGCTGACGATGGCCTCGGCCTTTTTTATATTCTCCTGCAGGCGCACATCGTGAGCGTCAAGCTTCTGCTGAAGCCCCGCCACCTCCTGCTGCTGGTTTTTAATCCGTGCGGCGTATTTGGCCCTTATCGCGGCCCTGGTCTCGTCGTCCCTGGCGCGCGCGAGCTCGTCGTTCATGGTGCCCCTGGTGTCGTTCAGGCGGTTTCGGGCCACCTCGAGCTCGTTTTCGAGCCGCTTGGCCTTGTCGAGGATTTCGATGAGGCGCATATCCTCGAAAGCGGAGATCTCCACCTCCTCGCGGTTGAAGCGCTCCTGGATGAGCTGCGCGAGCATGAGTGTGCCCGCTATGAGAGCGACCATAAATCCCGCCACGAGAAGATAGAATCCATAATTACGATTCTTTTTCGTCCGCGCGAATTCATTATTGAGCGAATACTCCGGCGGTTTCCCTTCGGGGTCCTGTATCGCCTCGGGGAGAAATATCGATGTGCCGTCCTCCCGAGGCTCGATGTCCCTTATTTCGTTTTCATTTCCCATATGCCGTTCCAGTTCCTCGGTGGAGTAGAGTCAGCCGTGCGCGCGGCGAACACCTCGCCGACCGGCAGGGCGCAGCGCTTGAACAGCTGGTTGGCCTTGCGCCAGTCACCTTTATAATACAGTTCAAGCCCGGCGGAAAAGGCCTTCATGCTCTTTTCCAGCGTTTTCGTATGATCCTTCTTGAGCACCGGCCAGTAAATCTTCTTGCCTTCGGTCTTGCCTTTGACCTTGACGACGTCGATCTCGAAGAATTTGATATCCCCCGCGTGGTCGCTCGCCTCGATATCATCCCTGATATACTCGGAGCATATCACCGGGATCTTGTATTCGCGCGTGAGCCCCTCGAGGCGCGAGGCCGCGTTCACGTTGTCGCCTATAACGGTATTGGTCATACGGATATGCGACCCGATGTTGCCGTAGAAGACCAGCCCTCCGTCGATCCCCACGCCGATCTCCAGCAACACCGCCTGGTAGACCCTCTCCTGATCGTCGTTGAGGCGGCCCTTGTTCTTCTCAATTTCCTTCTTCTTCGCGGTCATGTCGGCGCGAAGTTTTTTTGCCAGGTCCTGGAGCTGGTAGGCCACGACAACCGACTGGTACGACTTGTTCTGGTGTTCGCCCTCGTACTGGTCGAGAGCGCCGAAAACCGCGAGCAACGCGTCGCCGATAATGGAGCCGATGATGCCATCGTGTTCGACCACCCGGCGGATTGCCTGGTCGTAGTGAAGGTTGAGGAGCTTGATGATATCGGCGCCCAGCGTCTCCGTTATGAAAGTGAAGCTCTTGATGTCGGAGAACAGGATGGCCAGTTCGCTCTGTTTGCCTTCAAGGCGCACCTCGCGCTCGCGGTACGCCTTTATCACCACGTCTCGATTGGCGAATTTCCTGAATATATTAAGCAGGTTCGAGATAGTGCTCGCCAGCGAATTGAAAGCGACCCCGAGAAAGGTGATGTCGTCATTCGGAGCGCCTTTGAGGTTTATGATGCGAAGCTGCTGCTCGTCGAGCATCGTCATGATCTCGGTGGTGATTATACTTATGAACCGCAGCACGTACCGCAGCACGTACACCCCGACCACCCCGCAGATAATCGTTATAATGAGGATGATAACGCTCACGTCGCGGAAGACCGCGCGGGATTCTTCATAGAACTCGTTCTGCTCCTCCGCGCGGATGATGTAAACCTCCCACTTGGGATTGTGCTTGTAGATTCCGAAATAGGTCTCCCCGTTGAGGCTGAACTGGATTATCCCCTCCCCGGTGTTTTTCGCGAGCCCCTCGTTGAGCGCCGCGAGCGTGCGCGAGTCCTCGAATTTCTCGGACCGGGTGAAACGGGATGCCTGGAACAGAATTGTTCCGTCTGACTTCACCCCCAGCAGCACCGACTTTCGCTTGCTGAACTCATTCAGCGCCCTGTTCTCGATACTGGCCAGCGAGCCCTTCAAGTCTTTGTTGTAATTGTAGATCTCGAACTGGTTGTTGCAGAACACGTAGATGTCCTTGAGGTCCTTGGCGAGCAGCTGCCGCATCATATTGACCATCTTCGTGCGGTTGAACACAAGGTTCACGTAGTTGCTGGTCAGGTTTGACACGAGGATGAAAAGGGCGAAGACCACGATGATCTTGAACGCCACGGGGACTATACGGGTCCCCCCGATCGTTTTACCGAAGAGACTACCCGTTTCTCGACTGTTCATTGTAACCGTCTGTAATCGCTGATATTATTTGATTCCGCTGATCGCATAACCCCGGGCCGGTTCACCGCCTTTCCGACACCGTTTGACCAGCGCACTGTACTACCGGCCGTCAAATAAATCACGCAAAAAACACCTTAATAATGTAAAATTTTAATAAAAATACTACGGCGGCAACCGACGGTGTTTCGCGTCATTAGGGTGGAACATCCATGGATAACGACCGGAAAGCTTTTTCTGGTTGCAATCCGTGCCGCCGTCCGTTCATCATTAGAGTGCGCTTCGGGCGTCATGATCCCGGGCACTATGCCGAAAGCGCGAGTACCAGTCCACAGGAGGACCGTCAGATGAATCTCAACAACCCGGACGCAACCGTACAGGCGCTGAATCTGCTCCGAAACGGCCAGCCGTTCCAGTGGTATGTCATTACGCTTCTCGCCCTGGTAGTATACGTTTACTTTAACGAGATCTCGAAAAAGAACTGGAAGGGGATCGCGGCCGGACTTTCTCTCTACATGGTTCACTGGTTCGTCGAGATCGCGAACGCCCTGGTCCAGCATTTTTCGGGCCATGCGCTCTGGACAGTTCCCACGGGCACCGCGTTCCTGCTGCTCATCGGGGTCGGCGTGGAGCTTTCCCTCATGTTTTCCATAGCGGGGCTCGTGTTCAGCAAGCTTCTTCCCGCCGATCCCTCTCTGAAGATCCTGGGCGTCAACAACCGCATGGTTTTCGCGATCGGCAACGCGGCTTTCTTTTCCATCTTCGAGATATTCCTCGTGAAGACGCCCGCCTTCGTATGGGTACATCCATGGTGGGGAGCGCTTACGGTCTTTATTACCGTCTATATCCCCTTCTTCGTGGTGTCGATGTACTGTTATGACTGGAAGCCCCGAACGCAGGTCAGGGTTATAGGGGGTCTTTTCGCGGTCAACGCGGCGGCCCTTATCCTGTTCGCCGGGTTTCTTGGCTGGATATAAACTGGCAGAGCACTCTTCCAAGGTCTTTTTCGTGGCCGGGTACGACCGAATAACGCACCCTGCCGCTGACCATGCCGCCATCAAGAGTTGTGCAGAGCGCGGAGGATTCCAGCCGGGTGAGGCCCTCCGCCACCGCGGCGAAGCATTCCGTCAGGTGCGCCACGGCATAGTCCCGGAACAGCGCCGGAAGGGCCCGCCTGAGCTCCTCCCTTTCCGCCGCCCCGAAGAGCTCGACGGCCGCGTCGTTCACCTCACGTACCGCGATCAGGCGCAGACAGCGCGCCAGCTCGGCGGGGTGTTCCTCCAGATGGGCCCTCATGCCGCGCGGTGATGGCGCGCCGGGGCCGCGTATGTATTCCATCACTCCGGAGGCGTCCGTTTCCCAGATCGGCAGCGCCGACTGATCGAAGAGCGTCCGGTATGCCGCCTCGCTCTCGCGGAGCCTCCGGTCCGTATCGTACTGGTGCAGAAGGGTGCGAATTGAGGTATACAGCTCCCCCTCCGTGACGGGCTTGGTGACAAAACCGCAGTACGGAAGCCCTTCCACGCGTTCTATAACGTCCCGGCCGAATCTGCTGATCAAAAAGATTACGGGGATCGCGCCTTCCCCTGTCAGTCGTCGTGCGAGATGGTAGCTATCGGTTCCGCCGGGCAGGCTTGTATCGACGAGAAGAAGGTCGGGGCGGTCGACCACATCGACCGCCGCCGGCTCCTCCCGGAAAATCTCCGCGGTGACGTCATATCCGAGGATTTCCAGAAGCCGCCTGATATCCATGGCGACCACTGCCTCGCCCATGACGATCGAGATTTTTCTTTTTATCACCCCGGTCCGCGGACACATCGATATAAAAAAAAGATTTACGTCCCCGGTACAGTTGGCATCGGATCCGCCCTTTTGT
>JAGODA010000251.1 GCA_017998475.1 Spirochaetota bacterium
CTATAGTAAGTTTTTATACCAGCCGGACAGGCCCGATTCAGCACGTTAAAAGCGGGGCAACACTCTCCGGCGGAAGTACGTCTTCGTAACACACTGTGAACCAGTTGGACGTCGTTTTCAAGATACCCTCGCGCGGATACCGCTGTCAAGGGAAATGATTGAGGATTTTGATGACAAAACCGGCAGTTTGTTACAACACGGACACGGAAAATACCATGCCGGCAGGACGGAAAGACACGGTTACCCAAAAACATGGTTGTCAAACCTTCACCGTGTGTGGTAGGGTTGCGCGAGAGGAAGCCATGAACCCCGCCATCCACGAAAAAATACTCCGCTACCAGCGAAACGAGATCACCGAACACCTGCTCTACGGGATACTTGCCGACAGGGCCCGGGGCAATAACGAGCGCGTACTCAGGAGAATATCCGACGACGAGCTGAACCATTATACGTATTTCAGGAAGCTCACGGGCCGGGAGATCGCGCCGGACAGATGGCGCATCCTGTTTTTCAGGGTGGTGTCCTTTGTCTTCGGGCTGACCTTCACCCTCAAGATGATGGAAAACGGCGAGAGCAAGGCCGAACACAATTACGAGGAGGTCGAGGCACACATTCCGGGGATCAAGCGCATAATCCGCGAGGAGCGGCGGCACGAGGCGGAGCTCATCGAGCAGATCGAGGAGGACGCGCTCAGGCACCTCGGCTCGATGGTGCTGGCCATCAACAACTCGATACAGGAGATTACCGGTATTGTCGTGGGGCTCACCTTCGCTCTGGCCAACGCCCTCCTGGTGGGCAAGACCGCCCTGATCAGCGGGATCGCGGCGACACTTGCCATGGTAGCCTCTGAATACCTGTCGCAGAAGGCGGAGAATGCCGACCCCGCGGCACCGAAGAGGGCGGCCATGTACACCGGCGCAATCTATATCTTCGTGGTCTCGGCGGTGGTAACGCCGTACTTCGTCTTTTCGAACCATTACGCGGCGCTGGGAGCCGCCATTGGCGCGGTGGTTATTATAGTCGCCGTCTTCACGTTCTTCATGTCCGTGGTCAAGAGCCTCGATTACAGAAAGGCGCTCGCGGAGGTGTCGCTTATAACCGCGGGGGTGGTTGCACTCTCGCTCATGGCCGGTATGGGAATGAGGATGGTTTTTGGAGATTAAAGATGATGGATGATTGTCTCAGGAAAAGCCTTTTATCTGGTGGAGCAGAAAATCTTAAATCTTAAATCTTAAATCTTGAATCTTGAATCTTAAATCTTAAATCTTGAATCTTAAATCTTGAATCTTAAATCTTGAATCTTAAATCTTGAATCAAAAATCCACCCCGCGGGGGAACGCAATGCGGATGCTCGACGTGCGTCAGGTGTGGAACGGAATCGAAATCCGGCTGAGATGGTTCGCGCGAGTCTATGTATTTCTCCTTGCCATCGAAGTCGCTTCCATTGCCGCACTCTTCGTCTTCGGGATTTACGCGATGGCCGGACGGCAGTTCGTCATCATGATTACCGATTTCAATTCGTTCGCGGGCGCCCTGAAGGCGGAACAGAACGACCCCTACATCATGATTTTCGTCATACTGGGGACACTTGTCCTGCTGCTGGGAATCTATTACAGTCTGAGCCGAGTACTGAACAGCACCGTAATCACGGCCACACCGGAGGACATCAAGGTTTCTCACGGGCCTGTGCCCTGGGCGAGAGGGTGTGTGGTGCGGCGCGGCGCGTTCAATCGCTTCGAAGTGGAGGAACACGCGCAGCGCACAAAGGGCGGCACAACATATTATTACCGCCTTGCGGCGAAGCGGGATGACGCTACACACCGGCTCACCGTGTACCTGCAGGACGATACGCCGCTTCGAGCCGTGAAGGAGGAACTGGATAGATTCTATTCGCTCGCCCTGAACGGCCCGGCGAAGCCATAATCTTAAATCTTGAATCTTGAATCTTGAATACAAGTGGAGGATACCATGTCACAGGACCTGTACCGAACGCTGCAGAAACAGCTCGACACCTATTCCCTCGGCTTTCCGTCGACGGAGTCGGGTGTGGAGATCGAACTGCTCAGGGAGCTCTTTTCCGAGGACGACGCGAACGTATTCCTGAAGCTCTCGCCGATGCTAGAGACTCCCGAGGTCATCGCCGTGAAGATCGGTCGCACGGTCGACGATACGAAAATCAAACTGGAGGACATGGCGAACAGGGGGCTTCTCTTCCGGTTGAGGAAGGGTGAAACTCCGAGGTACGGCGCCATTCCCTTCATGCACGGACTGGTCGAGTTCAATACGCTGCGAATGAGCCGCCGCTTCGCCGAGCTCCTGGAGCGTTATTTCGAGGAGGGTTTCCGCGGGGCGATCGCGAAATCTTCGGGCCTCTTTTTAAGGACGATCCCGGTGGGCGAGTCCATTACGCCCGAGCACCACGTGGCCTCGTTCGACGACGCCGCGGAGATTTTAAAGAAGGCCAGTCCCATCGTCGTTTCGGAGTGCACGTGCCGCAAACACGCCGGTATCATGGAGCACGATTGCGGCAGGCCGATCGAGACCTGTTTCATGTTCGGATCGATGGCGCGTTATTACATCGATTACGGCATCGGCCGCGAGGTGAGTTACGACGAGGCGATCGGCATCTTGAAGAAGTGCAACGAGGAGGGCCTGGTTGTCCAGCCGGCCACGGCGCAGAACCCGACCGGGATGTGCAACTGCTGCGGGGACTGCTGTGCCGTTCTCAAGAGCCTCAAGCTCCTGTCCAAACCCGCCGAGGCGGTATTCAGCAACCACTATGCGGTCGTCGACCCTTCCCTCTGCACAGGGTGCGAGGCGTGCGTGGAGCGCTGCCAGATGGAAGCGCTCTCGCTCAACGACATCGCCGGAATCATCGACATCGACCTGGACCGCTGCATCGGCTGCGGACTCTGCGTGACGGCATGCCCCACGGAGGCGCTCGCTCTTGCGGCCAAACCGAACGAGGCCCTGCGCACTCCGCCCGCTACCAGCATGGAGCAGATGATGGAGCTCGCGCGGAAACGGGGCCTGTTGTAGGAAACACGGCGCCCGCATATGAATCGCGCGCTCTCAGGCAATGCGCGGGTTGCGGAATCCCGAAATATTGAAAGGAAGGTGCTCTATGGCGGAGAAACGGTCGTCACGCAGGGGCGTAAAGATTGTCGGTATCGTTCTGGGGGTGCTCATGGTCGCCGGCCTGCTGGGGTCGGGCCGGATCATCCGTCTCTATCGCGTTATAACGCTGTTTGATTCCGATAAGATAGTTGAAAATTTCAGAAGCATGGGCGAAATGCTCGATTCGCGCGTCGTGCGCCGTGGACCGGAGGTATACGAATTCAAACGCGCGAACGCCGCACTTCCGGACACCTACATCTTCAGGGGCTCCGTTAAAAAGGTGGGCCCCTTCCTGGAGCGTACCGGAACGACGGGTATTGTGGTTGTGCGTGATGACACCATCCTCCACGAGCGCTACTGTCTGGGGAACACCGAGACCTCGAAAGCGATTTCGTGGTCGGTGGCGAAATCATTCGTTTCGGCCCTGTTCGGCATAGCGATGCATGAAGGGCATATAAAGGATATCATGGAACCGGTGACGGGCTATGTCCCGCTTCTCAAAGTTTCCGGCTACAACGATGTTCCGATAAAGCACGTGCTGCAGATGTCATCGGGCGTACGCTTCAACGAGGATTACGCCGACTTCAATTCGGACATCAACCGTATGGGAAGGGCCATCGCGCTTAAAACGCCGCTGGATGATTTCGTGGCTTCGCTCCAGTCGGAAAGAAAGCCGGGAGTGTACAACCATTACGTCAGCATGGACACGCAGGTTCTCGGCATGATCATACGCGAGGCGACCGGAAAGACCCTGTCGGCTTACACCGAGGAGAAGCTCTGGAAGCCGCTCGGCATGGAGTCGGACGCGCTCTGGCTTGTCGACAGCGCCGGGATGGAGGCGGCCTTCGGCGGGCTGAACGTGGTACTCCGCGATTACGCGCGTTTCGGGCGGCTCTATCTCAATAACGGCAACTGGAACGGTGTCCAGGTGGTGCCCGCCGCATGGGTTAAGGCGTCGGTCACACCGGACGCGCCGCATCTCATGCCGGGCAAGCGCGACAGCTCGGGATGGGTGCTCGGCTACGGCTACCAGTGGTGGATACCGGAGAACCCGGAGGGGGATTTTCTTGCAATCGGTATATACGGGCAATTCATCTATATCCATCCACGCCATCGCATTGTTATAGCGAAAACCTCGGCCTACGCGGATTACAACAGGGACGGTGACGACATGGAGATCGAGTCGATCGAGATGTTCCGGGCCATCGCGCGGGCGATGGGGAAGTAAGAGTAAATCCTTAACGTACAATCCCCTGCCGTCCATTCGCTTTGATGCGGGACCAGGGTTATGCTCGACACGCGATTAAAGCCGGTATAAGCGCCGGCTTCAATTATTAAAATATAGGTGTTACTTTACCGAATGTCATTGCGAGCCCCGGCCGTAACGTGGCGCGAGCCGCTCACGCACATCCGTGTGCTCTGCGGCACCCGGCCGTCCCGGCCGGCGCAATCTCTTGGTATACCGGGTTCCAAAAACAGGTTTTTGCCTTTAGAGATCGGCACGTCGGCCTGCGGCCTCCTCGCGACGACACGTGCCAGTCATGCAACAACCCTGATATGCAAGAGTATGAGTGCAGGGTGTGAGCATTTCGTTTGTTCACAGTGCGAAGGTAAAAGAGAGCGGTTGATGCATGCCGTTCTCTAGAACCGGTAACCGATGTTGACATGCAGGATTATCTCGTCCTTCCCGGCTCCTTTCGCCACGGTGAATTCGAGCGGACCGATGACGCTGAGCGCACCCAGGC
>JAGODA010000252.1 GCA_017998475.1 Spirochaetota bacterium
TCGGTGATGCGGGGCGAGTTGGCGATGGTGAAGAGGCCAAAGCCGCGCTCGTCGTTGCGGTCCACCCAGATTTCGAGGGCGTCGGCGTCGCCCTTGGACCATTGGATGATGGGGCGGCCGGCGCGGCGAAAGGTGCTCACGGTTTTTGGATCACGGTGACATACTTGTTGACTAAAAAGATATCTCCCGGCAGTATTTGCCGCCATCGGCACGCATCTGATGATCATTGCGACAGGAGCCTTGTATGCTTGTTCTTCGAAACATCTGCCTCATCGTCGCGGCGCTCCTCGCGGCCGGGTCGATATCGTTCGCGGAAGAGAACGTGTCCGATTCCGGGAGCAGCGCGCCGGCAGCACCGGACAGGATCCAGGTGAAGATGCTCGTGTTCTGGAACGATATTGACATGGATATAAGCACCGACGGGCTGCGCAACGATGTACAATACATGCCGAACGATGCCACCATCCTGGGCGTCGGACTGTCGTATAACGGGTTGGGGCTCAAATTGACGCACGCCAGCGGTTCGGGCGACAGGGACCAGCGCGTGTACGGCACGACAGAGGTCCGTGATTACCGCATGTATTATTACAGCGCGGCCCTGTGCGTGGACCTGATGTACCAGCGCTATAAGGGGTATTACCTGGACGATCCGGATGATTTCGGTTACGCCGCGGGCGATCCTCCAACCATCCGCGGCGATCTGGATATGAGGAACGTGGCGTTCAACCTGTACTACGTCGTATCGGAGCGGCTGTCGCTGCCCGCCGCCTTCGAGCAGACCGACATCCAGCGCGAATGCGGCGGCTCGTTCATCCTGATGATGACGCTGCAGCAGAACGACATTTCGTCCGACGGATCGCTCTTCCCGCCGTCGGTCGCCTCCCAGGTCGGGATGGAGTACCGCGGCGGCAGGTACCAGCACGCGCTCGCGGGCGCGGGATACGGGTACGGGTTCGTATTGCGGCACTTTTTCTTTACCCCGATGCTCATGGCATGCCTCGGCATGACGCGCGCGCGGGACGACCGCGGCGCCGATTCCCCGGTACATTATGACATGTCGTACAAATTAATAATGAAATTCGCGCTGGGATATAACGGGGATACCTTTTACTGGGGGGTGATCAACATGATGGACGGGCTTGGGTACAACGCCAAAAGGACCGATGCCGGTTCGCCTGACGATGAGAGGACGATTGACGTCAACGTGTTCGCTCATTATGTTGAATTATTCTTTGGGATGAAATTTGATATATAGCTGTGAAGGCGGCATGCCATGAACCATCTCTTCGGACCGGTGCGATCGCGCAGGCTGGGGCTCTCGCTGGGAGTGGACCTCCTGCCGTTCAAGACCTGCTCCATGAACTGCGTCTACTGCGAGTGCGGCCCCACTACCAGCCACACCGCCGGGATCATGGAGTACTTTCCCACGGTCGACGTGATCGCGGAGCTGGACGCCTTCCTGGCGCCGGGCCCGGAGCTCGACGTGATCACCTTCGCGGGCTCCGGCGAGCCCACGCTCCACAGCGGCCTGGGCGATATCATCGGCTTCATTAAAACCAAGTACCCGCGCTACAGGGTGGCCGTCCTCACCAACGGATCGCTCTTCTGGAGGGAGGAGGCGCGCCGCGCCGTGCTGGCGGCCGATATCATCGCCCCCTCGCTTGACGCCGTCTCGCCGGAAGCATTCCGGAAGATCAACAGGCCGGTCCGCGCACTGGACCCGGCGAAGATCGTCGAGGGGCTGATATCACTCCGCTCCGAATTCCGGGGAGAGCTCCGGCTGGAAGTCTTTATCGTCCCCGGCGTAAACGATTCCCCGGGGGAACTGGCCCTCATCCGCGACGCGGCGCTCCGCATCCGGCCCGACATCGTCCAGCTGAACACGCTCGACCGCCCCGGGACCGATCCCTCGCTCGCGCCCGCCGACCGTGAGGCGCTTGAGCGCATCCGCGATTTCATGGCGCCGCTCCGCGCCGAGATCATAGGCGCACCGGACTACGCGAAGCAGGCGGCGCCGGCGGGGAGCGACGCGGTCCTCGCCACGCTGAAGCGCCGCCCCTCCACGGCGGGCGACCTGGCGGCCAGCCTGGGGATGGACGCCGCGGAGATAGAGCGGGCGCTCGCCGAACTGGAGCGGGCCGGTATCGTCGAAAAGAGGGCGGGGGAGCGGGGCGAGTTCTATTCCGCGAAGTGACCGCGCGCGGTGGTCAGAAAATATGTTTTATACTTGACACAAAGTGTCTCATGCCGGCATCGAACTACAATGGGTTTTCGCGTTATTCGCGCGGGCCCTTCGGGTGAACACACCGGTCGCATCAATCAGGGTACGTGGACAGGAGCCGTAATGGCGGTTAAGAATTTCGAGAAAGAGGAGAAGAGGAAAATGCAGATCGGCATCGCCGCCTACGAGGTGATCGCCGGTAAGGGGTACAACAGCTTCACCATCGAGGACATCGCGAACGCCGCGGGGCTTTCCAAGGGCGGCGTCCTCCATTACTTCAAGTCGAAGGAAGACATCCTCATCTTCCTCCTTGAGCAGATCTACATGAAGATCGAGGAGAACATCAAGCGGCGCGCCGAGAAGTACCGCACACCGGAGCGCAAGATGAAGGCGCTCATAATATCGTACATCGCCACGGCCAAGCGCACGCCGGCCTTCTACACGGTGATGGTGGACTTCTGGGCGCAGATTCCCGTCAACGAGCGGATCAAGGCTATCAACAGCAAGATCTACGAGCGGATGAGCGGCGAGATCAAGAAGATAATCGAGATGGGGATCGCCGAAGGCGTCTTCCGGCAGGTAAACACCGTCGACGCCGCCTACGCCATCATTTCGATGGTGACGAACATGGCCATCCAGTGGACGTTCAATCCCGGCCTCTACAATATAGACCACGTTGCCCGGGCCTCCATGGCGATGGTGCAGGACTACCTGAAAAAGCATTGAGCGCGCAGACACGTAACGCCGCGAAGGGGCCCCGTCGAGGGGCCTTTTTGCTGTAATGGAAGCGCATCGGAACGCGCGCCCACGGAGTGATTGTTATGAATGATACAGGAGCATCAGGAAAGGGGGCGCCGTTTCCGGTACTGTCCTCCCTGCCGGAGCGGGGCGCGCGGTACTCGCTCCTCGTCCGACACGCCGAGCGCGAACATATCGGCGACGTTATGAAGATGTTCGACGCGCTCCTGACGGAGAAGGGCAGGGCCGACGCCTTTGCGCTCGGGAAGGAGCTGGCGCGCACCGGCACGGTCGTCCTCCACCACAGCCCCGTGGCGCGCTGCCGGGAGACCGCGGAGATGATCGCGGCCGGCATCGTCGACGCGGGCGGGAGCGCGGAGATGCGCGGCGCCACCAATGACCTGGGCGGCTTTTACCTGGTTGGCGACGGGAGGGAGATGATACCGCTTATCCGGAAACACGACTTCCTGCCTTTCGTGCGCCTCTGGTTCGACGGAGCACTCGAGCCGGGACTGATGATGCCGCTCGCTGACGCGGCGCGCGCGCAGCTCGCCTTCCTCGATGCGCAGCTTCGGGACGGCGTTCATTCGTACATCAACGTGAGCCACGACTGGAACGTGATGCTCATGCGCGAGCACTTCTTCGGCATGCGCCACGACGAGCTGGGCGCGCCCGATTACCTGGAGGGCGTTGCCTGTTACCGCGACGCCGGGACGCTGCGGTTGCGCGCGTCGGGTGAGGAGAGGGAAGTGGGGTCTATCGTAGAGCGAAGTTGAACCGTTTCCCGGAACTAAAGGTACTCTAAAGGAATTGGATTTGTTATTCAACCGTCTCGTTGTGCATCCTCGCCCCAAAAAACCTGAACGTCCGCTCCAGCAGATTCGCCTCCTCCGGGGTGATGCCCGCGCGCTCCACCAGTCCCCGGAAGATTACCTGCGCCCTGCCGTGCTCTTCCCACGCGCCGCACCTTTTGAATAGGTTGTCGAACTCTGCCGCGAGTGAACCGGTGTCCGCAACGGGACCGCGCTCAGCCGCGTTGCTGTCGCAGTAGATGAGGCAGAGGAAGAGCGCCGCGGCATGCGAGATGTTGAGCGAGCCCGCGGGCCCTTCCACAGTGGGGACCTCGGCGAGAATGTGGCAGCGGTTCCGCTCGTCGCGGGTGAGCCCGTCGCGCTCGCGGCCGAGGATGAGGGCAACTTTTTCAGTTGCCGACCTCTGTGCTGCTATGGAGGCGGCCTCCCGGAAGTCGATGCAGGTCTCGTCTTTACGGGAGCGCCGCGTGGCGCCTATTACCAGGCCGCAGCCTTTGAGCGCCTCGTCCAGCGAGCTCGCAACGCGGCGGCCGTGGAACACGGACGCGCCGCCCATGGCGACGCGCGCGCCGCGGCCTTCGTCGTCGGCAATGTCCTCTCCCGACAGGACGAGATCTGAATAGCCGAAGTTCGCCATCGCCCTCGCGATGGCGCCGATGTTCACGGGGCCGCCCGGCTCCATCACCACGACACGGATGCCGGGCATGCGCTGTGGTGTGTGCTGTTCCATGGTGTCAGCATGGGGACGAGGCGAAAAATGTCAATGGGGTTATTGGGGTGAGTGATGAGTGGTGAAGGGTGAGAGAAAAAAGAGTTGTTTTGTGCCGGTTTGCCTGCTATGCCATGGATACCTTTAGTATCCGCATATACCATCGTCTCTGACCGCGGGAGGGGTGATGAACGTCCCCGCGCGTGGAAGAGATTGGGGGAACTCATGGCAGGTAGCGTTGCGCGATTGGTCGTATGCCTGATAGCGACAGCCGTCATTGCGCTGTTTCCGTCGGGTTCGGAAGGGGCTTCCATCCCGAAAATCGTCCATCCCGTGAACGATTACGCGGGCGTCATATCTCCC
>JAGODA010000253.1 GCA_017998475.1 Spirochaetota bacterium
AATGTCCGTCTCTTCCCTGGAAAGCTGTATCACGCCGGATTCTATCTTGGAGATGTCGAGGAGCTCGTTGACCAGGGAATAGAGGTTGTCCGCGATTTCGCGGATGATGAGCAGGTAACTGCGCTGTGTGTCGGTGAGATCGCCCTTTTTGAGCAGATAGTTGGCGTAGCCTCCTATGGACGAAAGCGGTGATCGGAGGTCGTGCGAGACCACGGTGAGGAACTCGTCCTTGAGCTCGCTGAGCTTCCGGAGCTCGAGCATGTTGCGTTCGTTTTCGCGCTTTAAGACCACGCGCTCGGCGGCCCTGTAGATGATGAGCTTGAGCGTCTCGGCGTCGACCGGTTTCTGGATGAAATCGTAGGCGCCCAGCTTCATGGCGCGGATCGCGCTTTCGACCGAAGCGTACCCGGTGAGCACGAGGGGCAGGGTGTCGATCCCCTCGTTCCGGATGTATTCCATCACCTCGAAGCCGTTGCGGTCCGGCATGTTGATGTCGGTGAGCACGATGTCATAGGCTCGCGCGGACAGCCTCTGGAGCGCGGTGTTGCCGTCCGAGGCCGTTCCGACCGTATACCCTTCCTTGAGGAGGATGCGCTCGAGTCGGGTGAGTATCTTTTCCTCGTCGTCGGCGATGAGGATGCTGATGCGGTTCTTCTGCATTGGCCGCGGCGGTGTCCGGTTTTATCGGTACGCGAG
Source organism: Spirochaetota bacterium (assembly GCA_017998475.1). Lineage (GTDB taxonomy): Bacteria > Spirochaetota > UBA4802 > UBA4802 > UBA5368 > MVZN01. The sequence continues at coordinate 697 of JAGODA010000253.1, forward strand.
TACAACCGCGTGTCCGTTGTGTCTATCCGCTTGAATGGAAATTTGCAAGAAAAATATTCGCGTGGTCCGCGCATGGCGCTTCGCCTACGTTAATTTTTTAGGAAGGATTATAAAAACGGGCTACACTATTAAAGGGAGACAGAAACCGCGGCCAGGACGTCGATCATCCTTTACGTCATAATATCTTTAGTATGTAGCCCATCCTGATGAATCGACCGGCTAAAGGTGTTAGAACCGGAAATGGCGCCAGAGCGGCGCCATTTCTTTTTATACGGAATCAGCTCCAGGCCAGGTCCGCGAAACTCAGGATTTCTTCCGGGTGCTTTTCCCAACCACCAGCCCGATACGTTCCCGCCCGGCCGTCCAGTGCCAGTCGTTCCGCGCGTTGTAGTACAGGTGCCAGGTCGACGGGCCGACCGGCCGCGCGTCCAGGGCGTACACATGGCTTCTCTTCCATCCATCACCTTCGGGTCGAACGAGCGGTTCCGGGAAGGCCTGTTTCCATTTAAGGCCGTCCTTCGAGGTGAATACGAGTATCGCCGAGCCCGAATGCGACGCGGCCTCGCTCCAGTAGATGCCGTTCTCGAAGCCGATAAATCCGTCATCGAGCCGTACGGCCTTAAAGGCTCCCGCGCCCAGGTTGCACCAGGCGTTATCCGGCGAGGGGGAGATGAGCGGCTCGGGGTGCGGCGTGAACGGGCCGGCGGGACCGTCGCCCTCGGCCACGCCGATGTGGAGCGGCTCGTTGAACCCGCAGTCCGGAACGCGCACCAGTGACGCGCTGTAGTACAGGAGGTAGCGTTTGCCGTGCCTGACCACGCAGGGGTTGCTGACAGAGTCGCCGTATCGCGCGTCGCCGTGCCACTCGAGTGTGGGATAGAGAACCGGCAACGGGTCGCTCCATGTAACGAGATCGTCGGACACCACGCATTCGATGTGTGATTTCCATTTAAGGGGAAGCATCGAGAACCAGATGCCGTATTTTCGCGGCCGCTCGTAGTAGAGGTAGTACCTTCCGCCGTCGCGCAGGATGAAGGGCCGCATGGCGCTCGAACGGACGACTCCCGGCAGACGCCTGAAAGAGATTCCGTCGGGCGAGGTGAAGTGATGTATGCCCATGAGCGAATGGGCGAAGAGGTGCCAGGCGCTGTCGGGCGATTCCGCCGGCGTGAGGAAGCTCGGATCGGCTATGATGGAAGAGGGGAAGGGTGCCTCGATGATCGGATTTGCCCCGTATTCGGTCCATGCAAGTTTGAGGAATTCGGCTGTTTTCATCACGCCACCTGCCTGTGTGTTTTCTTTTCGGTTATCGCATAAAGCGGAGCGAGCGTGAGCAGCATGAGAACGGCGGACGCGACGAAGATGGCCTCGGTCGGTATGATTGCCTCCCTGCCCTCGACGACGCTCCTAACGCCCCAGATGCGCGCGATCAGCCCTCCGATGAGCGGTCCCGGGATCATGGTGAAGGCGACCGTGAACATGGTCATGTATCCCGAAAACTGCCCGCGCTTGTCCGCGGGGTAGAGGTCCTTGCTCCAGGCGCCGGTGGCGGTGGTGAACGCGGTCTGAGCGCCGATCCACAGCGCGCCGAAGACGGCGAGCCAGACGAGCTCGCGCGACTGTGAGAAGAGGTAGAGCGAAACCGATACGATGAAGACGGACACCACGCTCACGCTTTTGCGCCCGTAGCGGTCGGCCAGCCATCCGCTCGGGTACGCCGCGATAATCCCGCCGACGAGAATCGAAACGAAGATGAGCAGGGATGACTGGTCGATCGGGATTTTCAGAAAATGATTGAGGTAGATCATAAGGAAGGGGAAGAAGACCTCGAAGGCCATTCCCCAGAGCCCCATGGCGAGAAGCACCATGAAGAAATCGCGGTTCTCCGTGATGGATTCCCGCGTGAAGGTGCCGCGTATCGATTCCCACAGCCCGGCGCCCGCCGCGGCCGGGTTCGGCCTCTCTTCTATGAGAAGCCCGCCGGCCAGCCCGAGGACCAGTACGAGCGCGCCCACCGCGCAGAAGAAAACGAAGTAGCCGTAGCGGCTCACCACGACGCCCGAGGCGCCGTAGACGATGAGGATGGCGAGCATGGTGCCCAGGGTGAGGAGCGACTGCCCGCGGCCGCGGTTGGACTCGTTCGTGGCCTCGGCGAGGTAGGCGTTGTAGTTCGCGTCGAACGCGGTCGAGCCGAAGAAGGTCATGAGGCAGTCGAGCGCGATGAGGAGCCACGCGGCAAGAAGCGCGGGCCTGGCCCATTCGGCCATGGGCACCACGGTGATGGACACGCCCCACACCAGGTAGCCGTACAGCAGGAAGGGCCTGCGCCTGCCCATGCGGTCGCCGAGCGCGCCCATCACGATAGAGGTGACGGTCGCCACGAGCGCCGAAGCGGCAACCATAAGCGAGACGTACAGCGGGTCGGGAAGGATTTTATCGAACATGAAGATGTTGAAAAACTGGTTTTCAACGGCCCATGCGATCTGGCCGGCGAATCCGAGAAGGAAAAGGGAAGCCCAGGTCCGTTTCATGCGAGTTCTCCGCTTGGCAGGGTCGCCCAGCATAGAGTGTGATTTCGGAACGGTCAAACAAAAAACGTCCGCCCCGGCTGCGTGCGCCCGAAACCGGGAACCATATGCTCGCTTTCCAGAAGGTGTGCTGAATTTACACGGGCGCAACGCGGCATGCGGCCGCGCTTCAATAAAATTCTGGACATTTTGCGGCCTCCGCGGTAAATGCCCAGTGTCATGAGGGGACAATGAGCGAATCCAGATACCGCATTGAAGTATATTCCATAGCAACCGACCACCGGGGCGAAGTGCTGAAAGCCAAGCTCTCGCGCCTGGGCTACCGCGTTTCGGCCGTAACGACCACCGACAACTACCTTGTAAACACGGAGCTTTCACGCGAGGAGGCCGAATCGGTCGGACGCATGCTCGCCAATCCCGTAACCCAGGCCTTCACCGTCAACGAGCCGTTCGTCCCCGCGCGCTTCAGGTATGCTCTCGAGGTCGGTTTTCTCCCCGGCGTGACCGACAATGTCGCGCATACCGTGCGCGAATCCATAGAGGACCTCCTGAAGCGCCGGCTCGATTCCGAGACCTCGGTGTTCACCTCCACGGGGTATTTTATCGACGGCGAGCTTTCGCGCGACGAGGTGGGGCGCATCGGCATGGAGCTGTACAATCCGCTCATACAGCGTATCAAGGAGCTTGACGCGGCCGAATACAGAGCGGCGGGCGGCATGGGGCGGACGCTTCCGCTGGTCCACATCCACGAGAGGCCCGAGGCGGACGAGGTGAGCCTGGAGCTCCCGGAGGAAGAACTCCGGCGCCTGGGGCGGGAGGGCATCCCCGAGTCCGACGGAAGCCGCAGGGGGCCGCTCGCCCTCGACATGCTCTCGCTGGAGGCAATCCGCCGCTATTTTCGCGAGGACGAAAAACGCAATCCGACGGATATCGAACTCGAATCGATCGCCCAGACCTGGTCGGAACACTGCAAACATACCATATTCGCCGCCCGCCTTGACGAGCTCGACGAGGGGGTCTTCAGGCGCTTCATACGCGAGGCCACCATGCGCGTGCGGCGCGAGAAGGGCGCCGACGACTTCTGCGTTTCCGTGTTCGAGGACAACTCGGGCGGCATAGAGTTCGACGACGAGTACGTGGTCTCCGACAAGGTCGAGACTCACAACAGCCCCAGCGCTCTGGACCCCTTCGGCGGCGCCATCACCGGCATCGTGGGGGTCAACCGCGACACAATGGGCTTCGGCATGGCCGCCAGGCCCATCGCCAACCGCTACGGCTTCTGTTTCGCCGATCCCTTCGACGAGCGGCCGCTGTACCGCGCGAGGGACGAGGGATCGAAACTGCTTTCTCCGCGCCGTATAATGGAGGGCGTCATCCACGGCGTGAACGTGGGAGGCAACTGCTCCGGTATCCCCACGCCGCAGGGCTTCGTCTATTTCGATGACCGCTACAAGGGCAAGCCCCTGGTGTTCGTGGGCACGGTCGGTCTGCTTCCCAGGCAGATAAATGGAAGGCCCTCCACCGAGAAGAAGGCCATGCCGGGCGACTGCATCGTTATGGCGGGCGGGCGCGTCGGCCGCGACGGCATCCACGGCGCGACCTTCTCGTC
>JAGODA010000254.1 GCA_017998475.1 Spirochaetota bacterium
CCGAGGAACAGGCCGAAGCGAGACGCTATCTTGAAAACGCCGAATGCGCCATAGCGCAGGCGCGCGAGCTGACGCAGCAGCTCCTTACGTTCGCGCGCGGCGGAGAGCCGATCAAGGAACGTATAGATATAGCGGGTCTGGTCCGAGAGGCGGCGTCAATATGCCTGGACGGCAGAGGTGTCCTCTGCGAATTCGACATGCCCGACGATCTCGGGGATATAATGGCGGACAGGGGCCAGATGAGGCAGGTCATCCAGAATCTGGCTATTAACGCGGAACAGGCCATGCCGGAAGGAGGGAAGGTTCGCTTCAGCGCCACCAGGGCGGTGATCGGCCCGGGCAGCGGGCTCCCGATTCCCTCCGGAGAGTATATACTGCTGATCGTGGAGGACTCGGGCGTGGGTATTCCGAAAACGCTCAGGGAACGCGTGTTCGATCCATATTTCTCGACAAAACAGAAGGGCAGCGGCCTTGGCCTTTCAATCGTCTACTCGATAGTCAAGAAACATGGAGGAACGATTCTGCTCGACTCGGAGGTCGGCGCCGGCACGAGATTCCATGTATATCTGCCGGCCCTGATCAGCGAAGAGAGTAACGAGCGCCGGAAAGCGCGCCGTTAAGTATTATTCCTGCGGATAGCCGAGGAGCAGAGAGGCTTCCATCCCCGCGCCGCGGACGATCTCGGCGTAGCTGTCGGCAAAGGGCTTTATGAGATCGGCCGGGCCCGAGATGCCGATGGAAAAAACCGCCCGCTTGCGGTGATTGAGCACCGGCGAGGCGTAGCATATGATCCCCTTCTTGTATTCGCCGTCATCGACCGCCAGCCTGCGCGCCTTTACGACATCGAGCGAGCGCATGACTTCCTTCGCGGACCTCGGTGACCTGTCGGTATATTTTCGATAGTCGGCCGCCGAAAGCGCGCTTTCGACTATATCGGAATCGCTGAACGCCAGCAGGGCCCGCCCGAGCGCCGTTACGGTGGAAGGCTCGCGCATTCCCACTGAGAGGTTGAGGGAAATGGACTCCTTCGGCTGTTCCACCGCTATAAAAACCACTTCGGGCCCATCGAGAATCGCCAGGTGCGTGTTCTGCTTCGTCGAGGCGAGAACTCGCCGCATGATCGGCCTGATGAGGCCCTCCACATTGGACTGTTCGCCGTACAGGCCGGCGTATTCCAGCATCCGGAAGCCGAGCGAGTAGCGTTTGGTGTCCGGATCCTGAAGCACGAAGCTGTGCTTGGCGAGCGTACTCAGGAGACGGAACACGGACGATCGGTCGATCGTAAAGCTCTCCGAAATCTCGGTGAGCGACATCGGCCGTCCCGCACGCGCGATCACCCCGATAATATCGAGTCCGCGTTCAAGAGATTGAATCGTCGATCCCATTTCGCAGTATGCAATACCAGTGCGTGCGGACTTGTCAACGAGAAATAATACCGATAAAAAAAAAGTAAACGGTCTTACGGGAGGCGACACGCGCGGCCGCCGCTCAACGAAAATTCATCCATCGAGGGGGAGCCTTTCAGTACCTTAAAAATAAAAATATTCGTTAAAATAATTGACATAGATGCAATAAAAATGTATATTACGCAATATAGTGGCGGTGTCGGACCGGTGCGGTTTTCCCGCGCACCAAAGGTTTCGACCGGCCGTTTTTCTGCCATGCGCGGGAACGGCAAGGGGGTATGACAATGCCGATAGTAGACATGAACGAAATCCCTTCGGCGCGGGTGGGAAAACCATTCGAGCGCGAGCTGAAGGTGATCCTGTCGCCGGATTCGAATGCCGACGTAAAGGGCTTCTCCCTTCTCGAATCGATACTCGCTCCCGACGGAGGGTGTACCGACTTCCATTCACATCCAACGTCGGGTGAACTTATGATCATAATGTCCGGAAAAGGGAAGGCATGGCTGGAAGGAAAGGAATACGAACTGAAGCCCGGAACGGCCATTTACGCGCCTCCGGGGGTGGAGCACAAAACGCTGAACACGGGGAGCGAGCCCGTGCGGATAGCATGCGTATTCGTGCCGTCGATCGATACAACATATATACTGGAAAGCGTCAGGGCGGCGCAGACCGCCCGGGAAAGGAACGATGGATGACCTGATTACGACCTTCGCCTTACGATGCGCTGCGCTCTCGAATAATGGAGCGCGCGTGGTTCCCGAACACGAAACAAAGGCGCTTCTCGGAGCACGCGGGGTGCCTGTGCCGAAGGGGCTGCTGTGCGCCGGGCGCGATGACGCCGTCGGAGCGGCTGGATCACTGGGTTACCCACTGGTATTGAAGCTCGCCTCCGACGCGGTGCTGCATAAAACGGAGATGGGAGGCGTAAGAACGGGCATCTGCTCGGAGGCGGACCTCCTGGCGAGCTTCGATGAGATGCACGGACGATTCGTCGATCAGGGTGTACCCGGATTCCTTGGCATACTCGTGGAGGAACAGGCGGGCGGCGGGACCGAGGTCATCGCGGGCCTTCAGAACGATCCGGTCTTCGGGCCGCTTCTCATGCTGGGGCTGGGTGGCGTGCTCACCGACATATTCGAGGACGTTTCGTTCAGGGCCCTTCCCGTTACGCGTGATGATATCCGGGCGATGCTGAACGGCCTCAGGGGGGCGGCGCTTCTGCGGGGGTACCGGGGTGGTCCGGCGGTCGACACGGAGGCCCTCGTCGACGCGGTGGAGCGCATCGCCGCGCTCGGTCTTGAAATATCCCATCTGTACGAATCGGTGGACTTCAACCCGATACTCGCCGGACCCTCGGGCGCGGTCGTGGTGGACGCAAAAATGGTCCTCGCGAAGGACGGAACGTCTGTTCATACATACGAAACGCCGCGAACCGAAGGGATGCGGTCGTTCTTCACTCCTGGATCGGTGGCGGTGATGGGGGCCTCGTCAACGCCGGGAAAGATCGGCAACATCATCCTCGATTCGCTCGTCAACTATGAGTACGCCGGCAGGGTCTATCCCGTCAATCCCAACTACGACGAGCTCATGGGCCTTAAAAGTTATCCGGACCTCTCTTCGCTTCCCGAGCCGCCCGAGCTCGTCGTTATCGTGGTGGACCTCGCGCGTACGCCCGAACTCCTTGAGGAAATGTCGAGGCTCGGATGCCGGAACGCTCTCATCGTCTCCGGCGGAGGCAAGGAACTGGGCGGGGAGCGCGCCGAGCTCGAGCGCGAAATCGCGGCGAAGGCGCGCGCGCTCGGCATACGGCTGGTCGGCCCCAACTGCATCGGTTCGTTCGACGGAAAAAGCCGTTTCGATTCCTTTTTCCACAGCCACGAGCGCCTGGCACGGCCGCCGGCGGGCCCCATGGCCTTCATCACCCAGAGCGGCACGTGGGGATGCGTGTTTCTCGAGGAGGCGTACATCACCGGCGTTTCGAAGATGGTGAGCTACGGCAACCGCGTCGATGTCGACGAGGGCGATCTCATAGCCTATCTCGCCGAAGACCCGGAAACCAGGGTCATCGGCAGCTATATCGAGGGGCTGGGGGACGGGGTAAAATTCCTCGACGCCTCGAGGCGCGCGATCGCGGCGGAGAAACCGGTTGTGGTCTTCAAGACCGGGCGCAACCGGCAGTCGGCGCAGGCGTCCGTGTCGCACACCGGGGCCTACGGCGGAAGCTACGAGGTGTACGAGGGGGTGATGCGTCAGCACGGCGTAGTGCTGGCCGATTCCTTCCACGAGCTGTATGCCTCGTGCGAGGCCCTCGCCCTGCAGCCGCCCGCGCGCGGCAACCGGGCGGCGATGCTCTCGAACGGGGCGGGGCCGATGGTGAACGCCCTCGACCACTTCCCGAGGAAAGGTCTCGAGCTCGTTACGCTCGGGAGGAACTCGGTGAAGGCCATGCGCGATCATTTCAGCTTTTTTTATCTCGTGGAAAACCCGGTCGATGTCACAGGCTCGGCGACGGCGGCCGACTACGAGTATGTGGTCAAAACGCTCCTGGAGGACGAGGCGGTCGATATCATCATGCCGTTCTTCGTGTTCCAGGACACCCCGCTCGACGAAAGCATCGTGGAGCGGCTCGGCGCGCTCGGAGATCTTCGGGCCAAGCCCATCGTATGCTGCGCGGCCGGCGGGGAGTACACAGTGCGGATGTCGGACGCCCTGCGCCGTCGGGGCATCCCGGTGTTTCCGGACGTGGCGCGATGGGTGGCGGCCGCTTCGGCACTCGCGCAATGGGGAAGCACGCTGAAAAAGCGTCGCGCGTAGGCTTCGCGCCGCCGCGCTTCCAACGGGGGAGACTATGGAAAAATTGATAATCACCGCCGCCCTCACCGGCGGCATACACGGAAAGGAGGCAAACCCGGCGCTGCCCGAGCAGCCCGACGAAATCATCCGCGACGCGGTCCGCTGTCACGAGGCGGGCGCGGCGGTGGTGCATCTGCACGCGCGCGACCGCGCCGGAAAGGGTGTCGCGGACGCGCGTATCTTCCGCGAGATGAACGAGGGAATCCGCGCGCGATGCGGCGTCATCATACAGAACACGACCGGCGGCCCCGGCCTGCCCATCGCCGAGCGAATCACCAGCCTGGACGCGGCGCCGGAGATGGCATCGCTCAACATGGGCTCGGTGGTCTTCTTCCACGAGGGCAGGGAGCTCCCGTTCATCAACCTGCGCTCCGAAATCGAGGCCTTCGCGGCCGCCATGCTGGAGCGCGGCATCAAGCCGGAAATGGAGGTATACAATCCGTCCATGTTCGGCGAGGTCGATAACCTCATAAAGCGCGGATTGCTTTCAAAACCGTATTATTTAAACTTCGTCATGGGAGTCGGCGGAATGGGCGGTTTTCCCGGCACAATGAAAAATCT
>JAGODA010000255.1 GCA_017998475.1 Spirochaetota bacterium
CGTCGTCGTTTACGACTGCGACCTTTTGATGAGGAAATTCGCGTCCCGGCAATTGGTCTCGCAGTTCTGGGTGATTCCCCTGGTCATGGTGAATCCCCCGAGCGCGAGCCCCGCGATGTGGAACGGCGGGAAGGCCGAGAGCGCCACGTCGTCCTCGCGGAGGTCGAGCCATTCCAGCACCTGGTGGCGGTTGGACATGTAACTCCTCTGCGTGAGGACCGCCCCCTTCGCGGGCCCGGTGGTGCCGCCGGTGTACATCATGAAGATCATGTCGTCGAAGCCTCGCGGCACCGCGACGGCCTCGGCGGGAGATTCTTTCATAACGTCCATGAAGCGGATTACCTTTTTCCCCTGTATCGGACGGACCTCCGCGGTCGGGATCTTTTTAAGCAGCTTGCCGAGCACCCGTTTCACCCCGGGAAGGAAGTCCGCTATTTCCGAGACCACAACCGTGGTAAAGGGGGCCTTCCCTCCGACCTCGGCGATTTTTTCGTAGAGCACGTCGACGGTCAATACGACCTTGGTACCTGAATCTTTCAACTGGTGCTCCATCTCCGGGGCGGTCAGAAGCGGGCTCAGGCCGGTCGAGACGCACCCGGCCTTCTGCACCCCGAGCACGCCTATATAATGCGCCGGGATGTTCGGAAGATGCAGTCCCACCACATCGTTCGGCTTCAGCCCCGATGTAATCAGGAAATTCGCCAGCCTGTTCGCCAGGGCGTCGAGCTCGCTGAAAGTAACGCGCGCGCCCATGTAGATGAGGGCCGTCTTGTCGGGAAATTTCTTTACCACCTCCTCGAACTTCCCGGCGAAACTCTTCTCCTCGTACTGAAGTTTCGGCGCCACGTTTTTGTCATACCGCTTTAACCACGGTCTGTCCGAATACGGGTCACTCATGCCAGTCCTCCATTCTTTGTTTTTAGGTATATGTCCGGAAAAAGGCGGCGGGCACGACGATCCCGGATGTCCCGCCCACCAGTATTGCAAATACACTCGATTTTGTAATATGTCAACGAGTATTGCATTATATATGTCAGCAGTTGATCGGCGACCAACGGCAATCCCGACGCCGAAATCCACACTGAGTCGGTACTCATTTATTCGTTGAAAAATTCTTTTCCGTACCCCACCATGCCTCCGGTCCGCGCGCCCACCGCGGGCCCCCAGACCATTCCACCGGAGGAAGGCATGCGAAAACCGCGGATGAGCGCCAGGGACGTCACGACCCTCGGCCTGCTGTTCGTCATGACGACGCTCCTGTTCGCAGACCAGATGATCATGTCGGCGATACTGCCGGAACTTTCGAAAGAGTACGGGGCAAGCGAAACCCTTCTCGGCCTTATCGGCTCGGCCTTCATACTGGTCGGCGCCGCGATGAGCATCATCTTCGGTTACATCGCGGACAAGGCCGCCCGCAAGACGCTACTGGTAACAGTCATCCTGCTCGGCGAGGTCCCCTGCCTGATGACGGGCATTCCGTATTTCACCCAGACCATCGGCTCGTTCGCGGCGCTGCGCGTGCTTTCGGGAATCGGCCTGGGAGGCGTTTACCCGGTGACCTATTCCATCCTCGCCGATTTCTTCAAGGAGGAGCATCGGGCGACCGCCTCGGCGTGGATCACTCTCGCCTGGTCGATCGGCGCGGTGCTCGGCGTGAGCGCCGCGGGATACCTCACCACCGACTACGGCTGGAGGCTGTCGTTCATACTGGTGGGTGCGCCGAATATCCCGATCGCGCTCTTCTTCGCGCTGTACGCGCGCGAGCCCGAGCGGGGACGCACGGAGGACGCGCTCGAGGAGCTCATACGGAAAGGGCTCGCCTATCGCCAGGTGATACACCCGCGCGATTTCAGGATCATCTTTTCCAATAAAACGAACATCTACACCTTCCTTCAGGGGCTGCCCGGCACGGTCCCCTGGGGCATTCTCACCTACTGGATGATCACCTTCTTCCAGGAGTATCGGGGGGTCTCCAAGGAAACGGCTACCACCATCTTCCTCGTGCTCGGCGCCGGCTCGACCGTGGGAAGCGTGGCCTTCGCCTACCTGGGCGAGTGGCTGTATAAAAAGCGCCCCGCGTACATGCCGGCAATGTGCGGCGCGGGGGTGCTCGCGGGAATTATCCCCGCCATGCTTCTTATTAACATGGACCTCTCAAACATGACGACGTATATGCTGATGGGTTTCTTCGCCGGGGCCCTTGTCTCCGTGGCCGCTGCCAACGTGAAGGCCATACTCATGAACGTAAACCGTCCCGAGCACCGGGGCACCGTGTTCTCGGTGTTCAATATTACCGACAATCTCGGCCAGGGGATGGGGCCCGCCATCGGTGGACTTCTCGTCCCCCTGGGACACCTGTTCATGATGAACTTCGCCGTGCTCTGGTGGGTGCCCTGCGGGCTGCTCTTCTTTATGGTCGCGCGGCACATCACCGCGGACCGCAACGCACTGCGGAGCCTCATGGAAAAACGGGCGAGGGAGATGACGACGGCAGGCGGGTAAAAACCGAAGTTATGCTTGCGCGGTTCATCCGCGCCGGTGCATACTGCCGTCAACGGACCGGTTCCGGGACCGCGAATACATCCTTAATGGAGCTTCCGATATGAACGCAAAAGCATTCCGCGCGCTTGTAATCATTGCGCTCTGCTCTCTGACCGCCGGGGCATCCCTTGCGGCCTGGGCGCAGGTCCGACGCGCGAGGGCGCAGACGCTCTACGTGCCGGTATATTCCCACATTTATTACGGCGATCGCGAGCGCGACTATATTCTTCTTTCGGCCACGCTGAGCATCCGGAATACCGATCCCGAACGGTCGATCACCCTTCTTTCGGCCGACTACTACAATTCTAAAGGTAAGTTTCTGGAGAAATTCGTGCAGGCGGCCGTAACCCTCGGTCCGCTGGAAACCGTACGATATATTGTAAAGGAATCGGACACCCGGGGAGGTTCCGGCGCAAATTTCATAGTCAAGTGGTCGGCCGCCGCGCCGGTGGCCGTCCCCATCATCGAGGCGGTGATGATCGGCGCCCGGGGCCAGCAGGGAATTTCGTTCACCTCGCGCGGTCAGGCGATACAGGAACAATGACCCGGAACACGTCTCGACCCGGCGAAAATTTACTTATCGTCGATCGCGTAACGGAAGCCGATCTCGACGCCCTCGCCTTGCTGCTCGAGGAGCTGTCCGGGGATCCGGCGAACCGAAAGCGTATGATCCGGGAGCTCCGGGCCATCCGCGACGATCACTCGTATATACTCCTCGGCGCGCGGCTGGACGGCGTCCTCGCCGGCACCGCCATGGGTATTCTTTGCCGCGACCTCATCGGAGACTGCCGGCCGTTCATGGTGGTGGAAAACGTGATAGTGTCGGCCTCCGTTCGCGGTTCGGGGGTTGGCACCGCCCTCATGAACGCGCTCGAGCGGGAGGCCGACGCGCGCGGCTGCCTGTACATCAACATCGTGTCATCGATTCACCGCGCGGGCGCGCATCGATTTTACGAATCGCTCGGTTACCCCGCGGACGCGGCGCGCGGCTTCAGGAAATACCTGCGGGAAGACCGATAATGGACACCATGCGCGGAATATGCGTGCGTCGGGTGGAGACAATCAAATGTGTTGCCGCGCGACGGGCGCTTCAACCGATCCGGAATTATCTCCCGTATCATCAGAAACCGCTGGATACGCACACTACCCGACAAGCGGTGGCACCATGATACGACTCTGTACCGAATCCGACTTCGAGGAGATGTACGCGATAATCAATGACGCCGCGGTCGCCTACCGGGGCGTGATCCCCGACGACTGCTGGCACGACCCTTACATGTCGCGCGAGGCCCTGCGGCGCGAGATCGAACGCGGCGTCGTGTTTCACGGGCTGGAAGAGAACGGCGTTCTCACAGGGGTGATGGGAATCCAGGACGTTCGGGACGTCACGCTCATCCGGCACGCCTATGTGCGCACCGCGCGAAGGAACGGCGGGATCGGGAGCTCGCTGCTCACACACCTGCTTTCGCTGGCGGTCCGCCCGGTCCTCATCGGCACATGGGCGGCCGCGGAATGGGCGATCGCCTTCTATCGGAAACACGGATTCCATACGGTCTCGCCCGAGGAGAAGGACCGCCTGCTCCGAACATACTGGACCATTTCGGACCGACAGATCGAAACCTCGGTGGTGCTCGCCGGGAACCGTGTGCCAAGGTATTAAAATTTTATTGGTAAATTCACATTAATAATTGACAGCCGGCCGGTATGCCGCTATCTTCACTTCACAATTACGGAAACAACCATACATCCATGACGGCCCAGAGAGCGCTGAACACCCTTCTAACCGTAACCTCCCTCGCAGTGGTGGTGGTAGTGGTATGCGCCTCGAGCGGGGTTACACCGTAGGGTCCGTCGCGTAACAGCGAATACAAACAAGAGCCCCTGTCGGTGTAACCGGCAGGGGCTCTTTTATTATCGCACCATCATACCCGCAAGGAGACGAAAAATGAGACTTAACGGTGCCGAGATTATCATCAAACTCCTCGAACGGCAGGGTATCGCCACCATCGCCGGCATTCCCGGCGGGGCAAACCTGCCGCTGTACAACGCGCTGTATAAAAGCCCGATCCGCCACATACTGGCACGCCACGAGCAGGGGGCCGGATTCATCGCCCACGGCATGGCCCGCTCGACGGGCCGCCCGGCCGTCTGCTTCGCGACCTCGGGCCCCGGCGCGACGAACCTCATCACCGCCATCGCCGACGCGCGCCTGGACTCGGTGCCCCTCATCGCCATAACCGGCCAGGTGCCCACCTCCATGC
>JAGODA010000256.1 GCA_017998475.1 Spirochaetota bacterium
TGCGGTAAAAAGTTCGATATGGATAGAATGAAGGAGGTCGGCCGCCTTTCCCTTCAGGGACAGCGGCTGTGGCAGGACGTGCTGGACACCGCCATGAGCAAACCGGCCCCCATGTCGGCCTTCGACGCCTTCTTCCACCTGGCCCTCATCGTCACCCTGAGGGGGACCCAGACCGCCGTGGACTACTACACCATGCTCCTCGCGGAGATGAAAGACCGGGCGGCGCAGAAGATCGGCGCCGTGCCGAACGAGCGCTACCGTCTGCTGTGGGACAACCTGCCGATATGGTTCAAAACCAAGTGGCTGTCGGACAAGTTCGCCTCGTACGACGCCTGCCTGGTGGCGGACACCTACACCTCCGCGTGGTGCGGCGCGCTCGACTATCTCGACGAGAACGATTTCCTCGGCTCCATGGTGGAGGGCTACACGCGCATCTATCTGAACATCGGCGTGGACGAGATGCTCAAGATCATCAAGAAGATGATCAAAAAATACGACGTGGACGGGTTCGTGATGCATTCGAACCGCAGCTGCAAGCCGTACTCGCTCGGTCAGTACGACATCATGAAAACCCTTCAGAAGGAGATGGGGCTTCCGAGCCTCATGATAGAGGCGGACATGGTCGACGAGCGCGCCTGGAGCGAAAGCCAGATTGAAACGCGCATCGACGCTTTCATGGAGATCATCAGACAGAAAAAGGGGTGAACAGCCGAGAGACGCGACCGTCGGGCCGCGCCATAACTTTTTGATAGAGGAGTGGTCACCATGTACGAAAAAAAGCCGTGGCTCAAGTTCTATGGGAGTGTACCCCAGTCGATCGATTATCCCAGGGTAACCATGTACCAGGCCCTGATGGATACCGCGGGCAAATACCCCGATACGGTCGCCTACGATTTCCTGGGCTACACGTCGACGTACCGGCGTTTCGCCGAGGAAATCAACAGGTGCGCGGACGCGCTCGCGGCAATGGGACTTAAAAAGGGGGACCGGGTGACGATCTCGATGCCCACCAGCCCGCAGGGCATCATCTGTTTCTACGCCGTAAACAAGCTGGGGGCGGTCGCCAGTATGATTCATCCGCTCTCACCGCCCAAGGAAATTGAGTTTTACCTCCAGATCAGCAAGAGCGTCATGGCGCTGACCATCGACGCGTTCTACGGCAACTTCAACCAGGTGATGCATAAGACCGCCTGCAAGAAACTCATACTCGCGCGCATTCCCGATTATCTGGGGCTGGTAAAGAAGATCGGATTCAACCTGACCAAGGGCCGTAAAATCCCCAAGGTGCCGAAAGACGACCGCGTGGTATGGTGGAACGACCTGATGGGCGGTTCGTACCCGGCGGCAAAACCGGCCGATATGGGTCCGGACGAAATGGCGGTCGTTCTCTACAGCGGCGGGACCACGGGCGTACCCAAAGGGATCATGCTTTCCAACTATAATTTCATAAGCGAGGGCCTTATGGTCGCGCACTGGGGAGGGCTGGATCGTACGAGCTCGATACTCGCGATTATGCCGATCTTCCACGGTTTCGGCCTGGGCGTCTGCGTGAACGCGGCGTTTATGGGGGGTGGCAAGAGCATTCTCGTTCCCACCTTCACTCCCGAAGAGGTCGCCAATCTGATTAAATCCAAGCGCCCTTCGTTCGTGGTCGGCGTACCGACGCTCTTCATGGCCCTTTCGAAAAACGAGAAATTCAGAAATACCGACCTGTCGTGTCTTAAAGGCTGTTTCAGCGGTGCCGATACGCTGCCGCGCGTGGTTAAGGAGGAGTTCGAGGAGATCGTGCGCAAACAGGGCGGAAACGTGAAGCTCCTCGAGGGATACGGCCTCACCGAAGCGGTAACCGCCATCGGGGCGATGCCCATGAGCGAATACCGCGAAGGCAGCATAGGGGTGCCCTTCCCTGATATGGACGCCAAGATCGTGAAGATGGGTACGGACGAGGAGTGCGCTCCGGGGGAAGAGGGCGAGATTTGTCTGTATGGTCCGGCGGTGATGCTCGGATACCTCGACCAGCCTGAAGAAACGGCGAAGGTTCTAAAAAAGCACGCCGACGGAAAGGTATGGCTGCACACGGGGGACATGGCGAGCATGGACGCCGACGGATTCATGTACTTCAAGCAGCGCATCAAGCGGATGATAAAGTCCTCGGGCGTCAACGTGTACCCAGGTCAGGTGGAAGACGTGCTCCGCCAGCACCCGGCGGTCGACATGGCGTGCGTCATCGGTGTACCCGACAAAGCGCAGATTTCGCGCGTCAAGGCCTTCGTCGTGCTCAAGGACAAATCGAAGGCATCCCCGGAGACGGCGAACGAGCTCATCAACCACTGCGCGGAGCACCTCCTCAAATGGAGCTGCCCGCGCGAGGTGGAGTTCCGCGACGATCTTCCGAAGACCCTGGTGGGCAAGGTCGCGTTCAACGCGCTCGAGGAGGAGGAGAAGGCGAAGCTCCGGGCCGCGGGGCAGTACGCCGGAGAGTGAATATACGCGCGACGGGGGGCTTGAGGGCCCCCCGGCCGTTTCACTCCAGGTCTATAATAATCAGCGTAATATCGTCCTCGAAATCCTCGGCGGGCTTTTTCCAGGCCGAGAGGCGCTTACCCAGGCGCCGTGACAGTTCGTCTCCGGGAAGCTCCCGCCACTCCTTGAGGCACAGAGCGAACCTCCTCTCCCCGAACATCTCACCACGGACGTTGCGGCACTCGATTATGCCGTCCGTGTAAATGACCATCCGGTCGCCGTCATGGAGCGGGAGTTCTCGCTCCTCGCATCGTATATCGCCCGTCCAGCCCATGGCCCGCCCCTCCGCGTCCGCGGTGATCGGCTCGTTCGACTCGCGGGACATGAGGATCAGGGGAGGGTGTCCGGCGTTCGCGTAAAGGATCTTCCGCGCCTCAAGGTCGATATAGGTGCAGGACGCGGTTACGAACTGGCTTATCTGTCTGCCGACCAGCATGTCGTTCATCGCCTGGAGGAGCGATGCCGGAGCGTCGGCGCGGTCCCTGACGAGCGAGAAGACGACCTTGAGCGTGGAGGCGATCATCGCGGCGGGAACGCCGTGTCCCACTATATCTGCCGAGAGAATGGCGATGCGGCGATGGTCGAGGATGTGCCAGTCGTAGTAATCGCCGCTGATGCCCTCGGGAGGCAGAGTAAAGACGTGCATGCGCATCCCCTCGAGCATCGGGAGTGACGAGGGAAGGATTGCTTTCTGTATGCGGCGCGCGATCTCGAGCTCCCTGCGCAGGTCCGCGAGTTTCATGGCGTCGGCGAAGGCTCCGGAGGAACGCCTGGAAAGTATGAACGACTGCAGCAGAACGAAAATAAAAAGACCGGTGGGCAGGAGATACCCCGTGCGTACCACGAGGTTCGTGTCGAGGATGTCGTTCAACGCGCTTGCCATGAGTATGAAAAGACCGACGAGCAGAAGGACCGCGTCGTTTCTCTTTCGAATGACGGCTCGCCATACGGTGATTATGAGATGAACGAATGCGGTTACGCTGACCACATGAAACGGAGTCAGGAAATGGGTGTAGATGCGCAGGGGCAGGACGAGGACCGGGATCGAGAAAACGGCCCCGATCGCGAAATAAACGGTGCGCGCGGTTTTCGGCATTTCATCCGGGAAGAGAGAATGTATGAAAAGCGCGAACACCGGCAGGCCGACGTAGATGGTCAGAAACTCGAGTTTCATCTCCAGTTCCCAGTCCATGGCGGGAAAATACCGGACGAGTATGAATTCGCCCGTCAGAGTGAGCCGCAGCGCGATGAGGAAGCAGAACGCGCCGAAATAGAGGGCCGATCGCTCGTTTCGCCTGAGGAGGAAAAGCCCGAGATGATACAATCCCATCACGAGCAGTCCACCGAGCAGGACGTACTCGTACAGCAGGCGCAGGTCTCGCTTCTTCATTACCTGCTGTTCGGAGCCCAGCAGAATCGAGTTCCACGGGCCGCCCTTGTCGGAGCTGTAATTGGCGATGTGCAATACGAGCTCGATCGTCTCACCGGAAGATTCGAAAGAGACGGTGGTCGGGTTATAGTGCGGTCGCGTCGTACGTTCCGATCGTGTGACGGTGCCGTTGGAGGCGATGCGCCGGCCGTCAAGGTAGAGACTGTAGCTGGTGGCCATAACCGGTATCTTCAACGTGCGGATTCCGCCCGGGCCGCCGGTGAGTACCAGCAGCCGGAACGTCGCGAAACCGTCGCCGCCGATACGACCGCCGCCGGGCGCCTGGCGGTCGTTCCAGATTCCGGGTACGTCGAAATACTCGGCCGCGGGCCGGTCGGGGCCTTCACGAAGGGCGGACGGTTCGAGGAGCCGTTCCCAGTAGAATTCCCACTCTCCGTCGAGCTGTACGGGTTTCATGCGGTCGAAATCGTAGGAGCGCAGGTCCAGAATTCCGCGGGCCGCGCGCGGCGGCCCAGCTTGTTCGGCGGGGGCGGGGGCGGCGGCCGCAAGCAGAAATAACGCCGTCAGTGCGAGTGATCGCGCGAGAGTTGTCAGCGGTGCGCGAGTGCCGTGTATGGGCAAATCCATTATGATTCATACTGCATCGGCCCCGGTATTTTGTAAACAATGAAAATGCCGGTACGCCGGGGGTATATCCTTCTTGACAGGGTTTTTTTAAGGCGATAGTGTGCGGACATACTCCACCCGCGAGGTACCGCATGCTGCTGGGCATTGACGCAGGGGGCACCCATACCGACGTGGTCATTGTCGACGCCGGGGGCGTACGGGCGGCCGCCAAGGTGG
>JAGODA010000257.1 GCA_017998475.1 Spirochaetota bacterium
CCATAGTAGCCACAGCGGATACACCACCGGCCTGTCTGAAAATTCTATAACTGAATCTCCGAAGCGCTCGTTCCAGAACGGGCCGCTCCTTCCGCGGGCACGATTGTATTTCTCGGCGAACCTGGCCTTTATATATTGCATGATTGTGGAAATCGAGGCCTCGTTTTCCCTGGTCTTGATAATAAAATGAAAGTGATTGTCCATGATCTGATAGGCGATGAGGTCAAAGCTGTACTTCTCCTGTGTCTTCGCCAGCACTTTAACAAGCAGGTTCGACGCGAATTGCGTTCGAAGCAACGCCCTCTTTTCGATACAGCGGCAAAAGACATGATGGGTGATGCCGGGGGTGGTGATACGCGCTGGACGTGGCATGAATACCTCCTTGGTGTAGGACCGTCTATAGGTATTACGTTTTTCGTTGGGCGAAAGTTAAAAGTTTTTGCATTGGCGCGAAAAAAAGGCTCTGACCCCAATTACTCTCAGAATTCGCAGAGCTAAACGTCTTGACAAATCTTCTGAAATGTTGATATTCTCGATCAATTTTCGCTTCGAATGAGGTTGATCAGGTGCATCACCGTAGAGCAGATACAAAAGCGCGAGCCAAAAGGAGCGGCGGGCATTCGATTGACGCGGTGCTCGGGCGTATACAGAGGCGCGTTCTCGGCGGGGCCTCGCTCGAGGAGATCATCGATTCTCTCTTCAGGGAGATTCGGCGCATTGTTCCCTGCGACCGTATCGACATCGCCTTTATCGAAGAGGGAGGGACCAGGCTGCTGCTCCATCATACGCGGGCAAAGTACTCCCTCATATATCTGATGCCCGGTTTCGCCTCGGACATCGTGGGCAGCGCCGTCCATGCGGTATTCCTTAAGGGGAAGAACCGCATAATCAGGAATTTCATCCATTATCTGCGGAAGTATCCCCAGAGCGAATCCGCCAAACTTCTACTTAAAGAGGGGATCCATTCCAGCATGGCCTGCCCGTTTTACGCGGACAGGCGGCCGATCGGGCTCATTTTTTGCCGGGCGAAGGACGCAAATGCTTATACCGCAACCGAGGTGCGTTTACTCGGAAAAATTGCGGCAAGTATCGGGTACGCGCTGGAAAAGGCGTATCATATCGACCGCCTGACGGACGCGCTTCACGGCTATCTGGAGATGCTGAGCTTTGTAAGCCACGAGATGAAGAGTCCGCTCTCGTCGATAATAACGCTCGGTAACACCCTTCTTTCTGGATACTTCGGACCGGTGAATCCCGACTGCATCGACAAGGTGGAGCGGATGGTTCGGAAGGCCGAGTACCTTCACGCGGTCAGCGAAAAATATCTCAACCTCTCGCGTTTCGAAACGGGCAGCTTCGACGCGTATCCCCGATCGGTGGATTTCGTACGGGAGGTGCTCAATCCCGCGATCGAGATCGTTCACCCCCAGATAGAGGCGCATACGACAGATTTTCTCATCGAGTGCCCGGCCGAACTGCCGGACATCACCTGCGATCCCGAGCTCATGAGGATCGTGATGGTCAATCTTGTCGGTAACGCGGTAAAATACGGTAATCCCGGGGGGATGGTCACGGTGAGCGCCGCGAAAACGTCGACGAAACGACTGAGGATTTCGGTCTGGAACGAGGGGCCCGGCTTCTCCGAAAGCGAAAAGATACGGCTTTTTAAAAAGTTCTCGCGCCTCGAAAGTCCTCATTTACGGGAAAAGAAGGGGTCGGGGATCGGGCTATACCTCTCGTGGCATATTATCCAGCTGCACGGCGGTAAGATATGGGCCGAGTCCGAGCCGGGCGTATGGGCGCGTTTCTCGTTCGAGATTCCGGAAGGGCTCGATTTCTGCATTATCGATTGAGGGCTCTGACCCCTTCATGGGCCATTGATTTCCGCCCGCCTCCTGCGTTTTTGCCTTACATGGGGCTCTGACCCCCTGTCCCCGCGGCCGGCGCCGGTATAGAGGCTCTGACCCCTCTCTATCCGCCCGGCCCTGTCACTGTCGCACCGCGCGGCGCACCATGCGAAGCATGTTCTCGTGGTGGACCTCGTCCTCCTTTTTCTCGCGGTGGCACACCTCGCACGAGCGGTTGGCCCCTATCGTATAGGGCATTTTGCCGTACTGGAGCGGCTGGATGTTGTCGCGCCGCGCGTTATAGGGATTGCGCGCGGGGTATTCCGCGTGCGGCGAGTTATGGCAGGCCACGCAGCGCAGGCTCCCGGTGTTGTCGGTGCGATTACGATAGAGTTCGGCCGCCTCGGCCGTCCAGACGTTGAAGGCGGAGGGATCGGCCGCGGGTTTATTGAAATCGACATGACAGGTCAGGCAGTCGGGTTCGTTGATCCACGGCTTTCGGGGCTTGATGTCGGTCTTCGCTCTGACGGCCTCCGGCCGCAAGTGTTTGGTGAGCGAAGCCGCGGAGCGTTTGCCCTCCTCGGCCCGAAGGAGCGAAATGGCGTGATCGCCCATACCGCCGTGGCAGTTGACGCAGGTGATCCCGGCAGAGGAGTGCACACCGCGCGCGCAGCGCGTGGCGCCGGTCCGGTGCGTCGGGTGGCACAGGCCGCACGCGTCGGCGCCCTTTACGGGTATGTAGTTGGCGTGCAGGCCGTGGACCGATGCCGAAAGGCTCAGGCGTTTTCCGTCGCCCGGGGCTTTCAGCGCGGGATCGGCGTGGCACGTCTGACAGAGGCGCGGTTTACCTTTTTCGGCGCGGGCGAGAAGGTCCGTGCCGCGGGCGCGGTCGTGCTTTCGCAGTATGTCGCGGGCGGTGTCGTCGGCGATGCCGGAAATATTTTTCCAGCGCCAGGGGCCTCCGTGGCAGTTGCGGCATCCCATCTCGGTGGAGACCGGCGCGACCGTCCGGGTTGTCGCCAGGACCTTCCCGCTGGAGGGGTCCTTCGCCTTCACCGTGAAAAGGGGATAGGGGTTGAACGTTCCGGCGTCCGTGTAGGGGAGCACCGGTATGCCGTCGGCCACGAAGGACATTGTTTCCGCGTTATGTGTAAAATCTCCCGCGAGCCCTTTTCCGGTGAGCCCGGTGTCGGGGGCGGGTTTTTTCCCGAAAGTGGCCCCGGCGAATTCCCAGAAGCGCGTGTGCCGCGACGGGCGTTCGAAGCCCGGCTCGACCGCGTAGGATATGGTGACGTTTTCGGTGACAACCTCGGGGGTGGACCCGCGTTTTATCAGCAGGGCCTCGAGCGTGTTGGCCGGAGGGAGTATGACGAACCACGGGTCGCCGTCGGAGACGCAGTGCATTCCGAGGTCGTTCCAGGCCAGGAGCACGTAGTCGTCGTTTTTCGGGTCGAAGGGCGGCGGCGCGGCGTCGGCGAGCGGGCGTACTGCCGTCGGCTCGGGGCGGGCGTCGAGCGCGCCTCCGTTGAGGCCGCTGACTATGTACGCGGCCAGCGCCTCCTTTTCGGCCCGCGTGCCGACGAAGCGCGGCATGTACGGCTTGACCGTTCCCTGCCCGGTGAGCTGGGAGAGCATTCCGAGATAGGTAAAGGAGCGCGTTCTGGGGATGATGTCGTTGCGTACGCCGCCCGCTGTGTGGCAGGGGTAGCACTGTATGCGATAGAGCTCGCGTCCCGCCTCCATGATGTTGTCCGGCGTAAGAGCTCGAACCTTCGCCCAGCGCGCGTTGGGCAGCACCCCCTCGCGGTTAAGCCGCTCTTCGTCCTGAACCAGAATGGAGGTCGAGTACATGTACCCGCCGATGATGTAGGGCTTCCTGCTGATCTCGCGAACGTATTCGAAGCCTCCCATCCACGACAGGCCTATGAGGACCAGGACCGCCGTAATCGCCTTCTGCGCGGCGCGGCCGCTTCGAAGCGAGAGCGCGAGTCCGCCGGCGAATATGAGGATGGACGCGATAACGACCGTGCGGACGTAGGGATCCATCTCGGGGTTGATTATAAATGCCGTATAACGTATTTCGCCCGGGACCGCGTAGAGATACCATGCGCCCGACAGGACGAGTCCCGTCATGGGATAGAGAAGCCACTTCGTGCAATAGCGCATCATCCGCGTCCGGAACTCGCCCTCCTCCATGCGGACGGCGGTGACGTAGCCGAAGAGCCCGGCGAACATGAACGCCACGAACGAACGGAACACGGTCGAGGGGATGAAGCCGGGATTGAGGAATCCGTCCCAGAAGGCGCGGCTCTCCGGCCAGGCTCCCGGCGTGAGCATATAGCTGAGGATGCCGTTCACCACCAAAAGGCTCATCCACGCGAAGACAAAATAGAGGAAGGCCACCTTGAGGCGGAGGTGGCGCTTCATGGTGTCGAAGTAATAGTGATAGATGAGCAGGGCTATGATCTCGCCGAGAAAAAAGGTCCATTCCACGCCCCAGGCGAATACGAAAGTGTGGATGAGCGAGGAGGTGGCCGCCGGGCTTACGAGGCCGATTATGAACCATATGCCGACGCCCGATACGCCGCCGAAGACCATGGTAAGCAGGAGGAAAAACCAGTTGTGCTCTCGCAGGTAATCGTCGAGCGCGGCGCTGCCTTCGAGAAGCGCCTTGCGGTCGGTAAGCCAGATGAACATGCCCCCGCCGACGGCGAAGTGCGCGATATAGACGTGCAGCACCGATATGAGCGCGATGAGCGATCCGCCGCTGAAGAACCCGGTTTCCCATGCTGGATAGTTCATCGCCCGTCCCTCCCTTCGCCCGAAACGGGCAGCATCGCGATCATGCGCCGGACGGCGTAGGCCATGCCGACCACGGCGAGAA
>JAGODA010000258.1 GCA_017998475.1 Spirochaetota bacterium
GGGCGTTCATGCGGAGGCTTGCCGGGCTCTTCATGGGGAAGAAGGTGGAGCGGTACTACCGCGAGCATTACACGGGCGTCGAGCGGCGCGTTGAGGCCGCGGCCGCCGGAAAGGACCTGTTCTTTTACGGCGCCCCGGTTCTCATCATCGTGCACAGCTCCATGGACGGCAACTCGCCGGTGGAGAACGCCCAGTACGCGGCCTACAACATCTGCCTGCTCGCGCACGCCTTGGGCCTGGGGACCTGCTTTATCGGCTACGCTTCATATTTGTTGAATATGGACAGGGCGTGGAAAAAGCGCCTGGACATTCCGGCCGCTCACGGCGTGCACGCGGTGCTCACACTGGGGTATCCGGCGAAGGCATTCACCATGACAGCGCCGAGAAAGGAGTATACGGCGCGCCGGTTGGGGTGATCGTCGAACGCGCCGCGGTGAGGTTTGCGCGGAGTCGATAATTATTTCCCCGCCCCGCGTTTTATGCTTTGACTCGCCGCCCCCATGGCATACACTCCACCGATCAAAACCGGAGGTTCACCATGGAGAGCGTGCACAAGCGGTACATTTCGTTCGACCAGGGCGTGGTAAGCGCCATAATCAATTTCGCCATCAATTTCGCGATCGGATACTTCGTGGCCCTGCCGGTCATGACGCTGTGGGGCTGGCCCGGCATCGTGGCCGACTCGATGATCATGATTTTCCTGCTCACCTATCTCACCTGCCTGGTCATCACCTGGGTGACGTACCAGAAGATCGGGCAGAAGAAAGTCCCCGCGCTCGCGTGGCGCAGGAAATCGCATCCCGTTCTCAAATACCTGCCCGCCGGCATCTGGTGGAGATCGTTCGCGATGGGCGTGATCTATCTTATCGTCCTCACGCCGGTCCTTGTGCTCGTGCTGACCGTGCTCGGCGTGGATTCCATGAGCTACTGGCAGTTCGTGACCTTCAAGGGCTCGTTCGCCGGGCTTAACGCCCTGCTCGTCGGGCCGCTTTCCGCTTTCAGCGCGCTCGGGGACGCGTAAACCTTCCATATAATTTCGCCGCGTACCGCGGTGTACCACGGCCCGGCCTGCCGGGCCGTTTCCGCGTTCATCCTTCCCTCTCCGGACGCCCTCTTATACTACAAAATAATATTGACAAATTTCTACCTCGATACCTATATTACACTATATGGTATTATATTGCATTAGAGTGTAATTATTAATGCCACAGGTTCTCTGTTAACGGATCACGGCGCTGTCGGCCTGTTTTCGGGCCGGAAAGCGGCCACACCCACCACAGGAGGGACGAACGCCATGCATCACGATCATACTTCTTCTCACACGCCTCCGGGGGGCATTTCGAGCGCGGTGTTCACCGCCGACGATATAGCCCGCCTGTACGACATGCTCCGGGGAAGCTCGGAGCTCTCCGACGCCACCATCGACCGCGAGCTGCGCACCGCGCTCCGGCGCCTGGACCAGGGCAGCCACTTTCTGTCCGACGACATCCGCGAGCTCGGCCTGGGGGTCGAGGAGCTGGCCTTCATCATCGAGCACAACCGCTACCAGGAGAAAAGCGCCTGCGCCGACGGCGAAGCGCCGCGCATCGACGTTCGCGGCGCGTTCGGCGAGCGGCACCTCTTTTTCATCTCCGAGGACGTTGTGCTCTCGGCGCGGGTGCTCGACGACATCGCGCACCTTCTGTCCGGCGGCCGGGGCCGGTCGCTTCGCCTCTTCGCGTACCGCATCGAGGGACCGGGAGGCGAGTGCGATACGCGCGTGGTGTACTTCCTGGACTCGCGGGAACGCGCCTCCGAGAAGGAGGCTTCCGCCAGGGCGCGCGAGGCCGTGCGCTCCGCGTCCGTCGCGCTGGGCATGGACCTTTCCGAGGAAGAGATCGGCATGTTCCTGGACGCGGGCCTTCCCTCCATTGTCATGGAACGGCTCAACCTGGGCGAACGTTCGGCGGCGGTGCGTCCGCTTCGCGCCTGGAAGGCGCTTCGCGCGGCGAAGGCCGCGGGGGAGGAGATCGCCATCACCCTCGAGGACTCCCCGGCCCCGGCCGAGCGCTGCGTGCGCGTATGCGTGTCGCGCGAGAGGCTGCTCGAGCACCTGGGCACGCTCCACCGCGTCTTCGAGCGCCAGGGGCTCCGCTTCATCCGCGAATACGCGGACTTCCTCTCCGTGGACGGCTCGGAGCGGGCCTCGGTCTGCGTGCATCTGCCCGCCGGGCTTTTCTCCGACGGCCTGGCCTCGTTTCTGCAGTCCGAGCTCTTCAACCGGCTCTCGCCGCTGCGGCCCGCGCCCATTTCGGCCTTCGAGGTGCGCGACCTGCTCGGCCGCATGGCCTCCATGGACGACTATCTGAAGCTCTCGTTCATCGACGAATTCCAGAAGGACCGGCGCAAGGAGTACCTGGTGCCGCTGGTGGCCCTGCTCGCGGAGCCGAGCGCCGAGATCCGCGGCAAGGCCTTCGCCCTGGTCAAGAACTACCTGCTCAATCCCACCCCCGACATGAAGGACGACTACTACTGGTGCACGCTGAAGGACATCTTCTCTGCGGCCTCGGTGCCCTTCGCGCGCGAGAGGGACCGCGAGAGCAGGCCCCTTACCGACGAGGAGATCGTTCAGCTTATCCGCTTCAGCGGCGTGTACTTCGACGACTTCGTCGAGCCCCTTACGGGAAAGAGCTTTCTTTTTATCAGGATGACCGGGCACGGTATCGGCAAGGGCGGCATCCGCGCCCATGCCTCGCATGTCTCGTTTTCGGGCGAGGGGGCGCTTTCCACCAACATGCTCTTCAAGACCATGGGGATCGGCATTCCCTTTTACGCCGCGGGCAAGGGCGGCATCCTGGGCGACACCTCATTCCGCGGCGAGGACGAACACAAGCGCGCCGCCGCGAGGGTGAACGTGTTCCGGGCCTACGCGGACTTTCTGTATTATCGCGCCGGCATCGGCCCCCTCACCGACGTGCCCGCCGGCGACGTGGGCGTGGGCGGTCCCGAGATCGGCATCATGTTCGACCGCCTCACGCTGAACGTGGGCGCCGACGCCGGGGCGATCGTCAAGAACACCGACAGCCCCGAGCCGGCGCGCCGCCTTAGGCGGCACTTCGGCGTTCCCGTTTCCGACACCGACCTGGTGGCGCGCATCGCGACCGACTTCCCCACCGCGGCCGAGTACGCCGCCCCGGCCATCACCGGAAAGCCCGGCGGCCACGGGCTGGCGCTTCGCGCCGGCGCCACCGGACGCGGCATGGTCGACGTGCTCGCCGCCCAGCTCAACTACCGCGACTACCCCGACGCCGCGCTCTGGCTGGACCCCGGCCGCGTGGACGAGGCGCTGGAGCTCGACGCCGAGTACACGCGCCGCTCGCGCGAGCGCATGTCGCGCCTCACCTTCGCCATTCAGGGCTTCGGCAAGGTCGGCGCGTCGTTCGCGCGTTTCGTCGACGAGATCGGCGCGTCGGTCACCATGGTGTCCGACGTGAGCGGCACGGTGCTGCACGGCCGCCGCATACCGAACATCGCGGCTCTGGCCGATTTCTGCGCCGCCGGACGCGCGCTGGGCGACGCACCGCCGGACGTGCTTGAGAGCTGCGAGTTCGCGGCCGGTAACACGCTCCTTCCGCTCACCGCGGTGGTGAACGTGGTGGTGCCCTCCGCGCTCGAGGACGTCATTGTGTCGTTCGAGAGGCCCCATTCGCAGGCCGTCGGCGCCGGGCGCCTGGCCTGCGAATACGTGCTGCAGGGCGCGAACGGACCTGTTACCTGCGACGCCGAGGAAACCCTTGCGGAGCGCGGCATCGTTTCGTTTCCTGACATCCTGGCTAACTCGGGCGGGGTGCTGGCCTCGTACTGCGAGTGGCTGAACGGCCTCATCCGGCAGTACGGGTACGCTGCCATCCACGGGCACGGTTTCGTGCATCCCATCGTGCACAACATGATCCTGAAGCTCCACCCGGACGCGGTATCGGCGAATCTCCGCGCGGTGAACGAGGAGGCGTACGCGCGGGCCTTCCGCTTCATCCTGCGCCACGCGACGGTCGCGACCATCGGGCTCGCGCGCGCGTGCCGTATCTCGATGAAGAGCGCGTACCTGTCGCTCGGAATCCGCGCCGCCGCCGGGGAGGGACGGCTCACCGAACACTTCTCGTTCGTCATGGCGAAGATACGCGACGGTTTCGCCGGGGGCGTTCCGGCGGTCTGAGGCGGCGGGCGCCGGCTTTCGGCGGGCCGGCGCATCACGCGCGAAAAAACGGCGTATCCCTTTCGGGGTACGCCGTTTTCGTTATGCGTTCGCGGGACCTTGCGCCCGCGGCGGGGGCTAGAACTTTTTGGCGGTCAGCTTGAAGCACTCGGCCGAGACGTCGAGCGTCTTCTTGATGTCGGCCTCTTCCATGGCCGCGCAGACGAACCAGTTGTGGTGCGGGTGCAGGAAGATGCCGCGGCGCGCGGCCTCGCCGCAGAAGTAGCGGTTCTTCTCGAACATGGGGTCGTCGGCGAAATTCATATACGGCATGGCGGGCGGACCGGACATGGTCACCTTTACGCCCTCGGCGGCGGCCGCGTCGGCCATGCCCTTCATGAGCTTTTTGCCGAGCGTATCGATCTTTTCGATCGCCCCGCTCGCCTTGATCTCGTCGATCGTGGCCATGGCGGCGGCGAAGGGCACGCCCGAGAAGAAGTGCGTACCGGAGAAAAAGACGCTTCCCGC
>JAGODA010000259.1 GCA_017998475.1 Spirochaetota bacterium
AGGTATTCCCTGCGCGAAACGAGCACCGAGCGCTTTTTGGGGTCCACGTTCTTCACCTTGAAGGTGTACAGCTCCCCCGGGGAGGCGGTCTTTCTGCCCCTGAGGTCCGCGGCCTGCGAGAAAGGAAGGAACGCGTTTATGCCCTCACAATCTATCGTGAGGCCCTTTTCCCCTACCGCCGCGACGCAGCCCGTAAGGTATTCCTGACCGGAGTTGCGCAAATCCATCAGTTTGCGCCAGCCCTTTTCCCTCACAGCGGCGGTATTCGAGAACATGTACATTCCGTCGACCATGCGCCGCTCGGCGAGCACGATATCGATCGTGTCCCCCACCGCGGGCGGTTCGGCGAATTCCTGTATCCGCACCCGGCCGTCGGACTTGGTCCCGACATTCACATAGACGAACTCGCTGTCAATGGTGACGACCTCACCCCGCATGAGCTTGTTGGGCTTCAGCTCATCGAGGGCGTTTGTGGCGATGCTTTCCATCGAAAAGCTGTCGTCGATTTTTTCGTTCACGTTCTCCATACACCGCACCCTGAGCAAAAAATTGAGAGCCGATCTATTCTACCGATGACATTGCGCTACGGGAATTGTACCTGCCTGCGGTCAACTGTTTCGGGGCGTCGTGAGTCGCTGCTGCGCTGCGGTCTCATTCCGGCCGGCTGTCCGCCATACCCGGACCGTCAGCCTCCGCTATCAAATCGATAATCCGCTCAATCACCTCTTCCTTCTCCATGGAAGAGGTATCCATATAAAAAGAACCTTCCGCCTTCTGGAGGCGTCCGAAGGGCCTCGCGGTATCTTCCTGATCCCTGCGGATAATCTGGTTCCTGATCTCGTTTACGTCAACAGTTTTTCCCATTTCCCGATATTCGGCGGCCCTCCTCAGAGAGCGCACCTCGGCCGAAGCGTCAAGATATATTTTGACCGCGGCGTCCGGGAACACCACGGTACCGATGTCGCGCCCGTCCATTATAAGCGATTCGCGGGCGCTCCACGAACGCAGGAGGGCGTTGACGTAATTGCGGACGCCCGGATCGTCCGAAACGGTCCCTATGTTGCGGGCGATGGTCTCATCCCGGATGGCGCGTGAAACGTCGAGCCCGTTCACCGTGGTGCGCACGCTCCCGTCGGGATCGAAGCTCTGGCCGATCACAAGACCGTCCAGAAAGCCGGCGTAGCTTCTGCCCTTCTCCAGGGACCCAAGACGCCCCAGGAGGTAATGCGTCACCGCGCGGTAGATGGCGCCCGAGTCGATGTAGCGCAGTCCCAGCCTGCGCGCGGCCTCGCGCGACACGCTGCTCTTGCCCGAACCGGCGGGTCCGTCCACGGCCACCACAATACGCCTGCCGCCCATCACCCCACACTCCTCCTGAACGCGCCCGCGCGCTCCAGGAACACGCGCCCCTCGGCCTCGTGACGGCCCTCGGCGATGAAACGCCGTATGTGTTCCAGCCTGGCGGTAAGTTCGTCGATCGCGCGTACGATATTTTCAGCATTGGCCGCCTCGATGTCGGTCCACAGGTCAGGCGAACCCATGGCGATACGGGTGAGGTCGCGGAACCCGTTTCCGATGAACGGCGTGATGTCCGTGCCGGCGGCCGTGTCGGCCACAAGATCCGCGACGGCGCAGGCCGCCAGGTGCGGCATATGGCTCGTTACCGCAACCAGTCGGTCATGCTCCTCCGCGCCGCTGCGCACCGTTCGCGCGCCCAGGGATGTCCAGAACCGCTCAACGGCACGTACGTCATCCTCCGTATTTTTTTTCCCGGGGGTGATGATGACCGACGCGCCCCGGTAGAGCGCGCCGCTTGAATGTTCGTAGCCCGATTTCTCCGACCCGGCCATCGGATGGCAGCCGACGAAGCGGGCCCCGTTCATATGGGCGTCCGCGAGCGCCACCAGCGGCGCCTTCACGCTACCCACGTCGATGATCAGGCAGCCGCCGATTTCCGGATGACCGAGAAGTTTTTCAAGCGATTCAATCGACGAGAGCACCGGAGAGGCGATCACCACGAGGTCGAATCCGGCGGGAGAGAGCTCTCCCACGGGAAGCGCGCGGTCGATCATGCCATCCGAGAGCGCCCGCGAGAGCCGCGCGACGTCGCGCGCGAAGGCGGTGATGTGCACGGAGGCGTCGGCCTCCTTAAGGGCCCGGCACAGGGAACCCCCCAGGAGGCCCAGCCCCACAACGGAAACGCGGCGGAACATCAGCGCAGGTCCCTGTCCAGTGCGCGCGCGATCTTGCGGATACGGTCGATCATCGCGATAAGCGTCGGCCCGTCGATGGTCTGCTGGCCGTCGGAATGGGCGTCCTCGGGGCGGGGATGCGCCTCGACCATCACACCGTCGGCCCCGGCCGCGACGAACGCGTACGCCGCGGCCGGCACGTAGTCCTTGAGTCCCATGGCGTGGCTCGGATCGCAGAGCACCGGAAGATGGCTGAGCGCCTTTATTACCGGCACCACCCCCGCATCGAGCGTGTTACGCGTGATATCCTCGAAGGTGCGGATGCCGCGCGGGCAGAGCACCACTTTGCGGTTCCCCTTGGAGAGGATGTACTCGGCGGACATCAGGAACTCGTTGACGGTGGCGCTCATTCCGCGCTTGAGGAGCACCGGCTTGTCGATCTTTCCGACCTCTTTAAGAAGGTTGAAGTTCTGCATGTTCCGCGTGCCGATCTGGAGAATGTCCACGTGCTCGGCGACCACTCCCACGTCGCGCGGATCCATCACCTCCGTCACTACGGGAAGGCCCGTTTCGGCCTTGGCTTTCGCCAGAAACTTGAGGCCCTGCACGCCGAAGCCCTGGAAGGAATACGGGGAGGTGCGCGGCTTGAACGCCCCGGCGCGGAAGATGTGCGCGCCCGACTCCCGTACCATCTGCGCGTGTTCTATTACCTCACGCTCGCCCTCGACCGAGCAGGGCCCGGCGACGATCACGATGTTCTTTCCGCCTATCTCCACGCCGTTGACGCGTATTATGCTTCGATCGGGCTGCGTCTCACTCGAAACGAGCTTGAAAGGCTTTAAAATGGACTTAACAGACTCTACGCCGGCCAGCGCCTCGAGGGGTTGCTCGCGGATTACGTCCTCGTCGCCGATGACCGTGATGATCGTGCGCTGTACGCCTGTCGATACGTGCGGCTCCAGGCTGAGCGATCGTATCTTGTCTACAATATGATCGATCTCTTCCTGGCTGACGTTGGGTTTGAGTACTATAAGCATGACGCGCTCCAGTTACCGCGGGGTGATGGGTGCGCAGGGAGGACGGCTCTACTTTTCGGCCGGATATGAGCCGAGGACTTTCAGAAAGATAAGGTCTTCTTTCATCTTCTCGACCGCGCTTTTGACGATCGTACTCTCCCTGTGACCGATGAAGTCAATGAAAAAATTGTACTCCCACATCTTTTTCTTGTCCGGGCGCGATTCGATTTTGGTCATGTTGATACCGGCCCGGTTGAAGGGGCCCAGGAGATCGTAGAGCGCCCCCGGCTTGTCGCGCACGGCGCAGATGATCGAGGTCTTGTCCCTGCCGGTGGGCGGATTGTCGCGATCGCCGATTACGAAGAAGCGGGTGTAATTCTGCCGCGAGTCCTCTATGTTTGTGGCCAGAACGTTCAGGCCGTAGATTTCCGCCGACGCGTGCGAGGTAACCGCCGCCGCGAACTTGTCCCACGACGCGGTTTCGGCGGCAAGCGAGGTGGAGCTCACGTTGTGGTGCTCCGCGTCGGGAAGATTCTTCCGTATCCACTCCTTGCACTGGCCGAACGACTGCGGGTGGGAATAGAGCTTCTTTATGTTCTTCATGTCCTTCGCGACCGACACCAGGCTGTAGGTCACGCGCAGGTATTTCTCCGCGATGATCTTGAGCTCGGTGTCCATCAGCTCGTCGAGCGTATAGGTCACCGCTCCCTCGGTGCTGTTCTCGACCGGCACCACGCCATAGTCCGCCCGGCCCGTCTCCACCTCGACGAACACGTCGTGGATGCTCTTCACCGGAACCCCGGCCGCGGACGCGCCGAACACCTCGAGCATGGCCGAATGCGTGAACGTCCCCGCGGGCCCCAGGTATGCCACCGTGGGCGGCCGCACGGCGGACACCGCGAAGGCCGACAGCTCGGCGAATATCTTTTTCACGACATCAGCTGAAAGCGGTTGCGTGTCGAGCGACTCGAGAAAGGTCGACAGCCGCTTCGCCTTTGCCGCCGAGTACTGCGCATCGCCCGGCGGCAGGCCCTTGAGCTCCTCGATGTGCGCCCTGCAGCGCTCCGCGAGCAACTCCACGATTTTGCGGTCAATTTCTTCCATGCGCCCGCTCATCGAGCTATTCCTCGTTCTCGAATGAAAATTCTTTTATCTCCGAAAGCTTCGGGAGGTCCGAAAGGCGGTTGAGGCCGAAGTAGCGAAGGAACTCGTCGGTGGTGCCGTAACACAGCGGCCGGCCCGGAAGCTCCTTTCTGCCCACCGGCTTTATCAGGTTTTTCTTCATGAGGTTCGCCACCATCATACGCGACGAAACGCCCCGAAGCTCCTCGATCTCGGCCAGGACGATCGGCTGCTTGTACGCGATGATGGAGAGCGTCTCGAGCATCCCCTTGGAGAGCCCCTCGCGCCGGGCATAGCCCATTATGCTCCGTATCTGGGAGGAGTAGCGCCGGCTGGTCATGAACTGGAAACCGTTGGAA
>JAGODA010000260.1 GCA_017998475.1 Spirochaetota bacterium
TGTCTCCAAACGGCAGGCGTGCGATCGCGGCGGCCCCAATAGTATAGCCTTCCATGGAGCCCTTTGAAAGGGGTGTGATCCGATAATCGAAAATGGTCCGCAGGCCGATGGATCGCGTTACAGGAAAAAAGAAACCCGCGCGGACACCAGCCCCCGGCCTGAAGGCAGTTTCGGTTTCATCGATGCGCGATGCCCTGAATGTCAGCAAGGACTCCTGCACGATTATCCCGGCGAACGGATAGAACCGGCGATGGAAGGGGTAGTAGCCGAGAATGCCCGCGTGAAGTGAATACCCCGTAAGTCGTGATGAATCCGACTCCTTCATTCGGCCGCTCAGGACGGCGAAACCACACTCGAAAAGCAGGGGCAGATCGGCGAACGGCAGGGGATGCGAAAGGTCCGCGCCGTAGGTTTCGGCACTTTTTATATATGTGGCGTATCTGCCGGTAAACCGGCCCCGGCCGGCCGAAACACCGCCGATGAGGCCGTCACCCGGAGAAAAGCCCGATGCGTACAACGGGCCCACCGTTATTGTGGTCAGAACGACCGCAAGCACTGCGGTGAACGGTCGTCTACGATGCGGCTCTGCCATACGGACCACCCGGTTTAGTTGCTTGACACGATCCCAACTGCCGTACTACCTGTGTGAAGTGTTCGTCAGCTGCCGCGGGCGTGCCCGGCCGGGCAGCCCGTATGCGTAAAGACGAACATCATGTAGTATCCTTAATACACGGTGCAACCCGTCAAGTTTTATACTGTCCCCGGACGCCCGTCGGTATCAAAACCGGGCGTTCTCCGTGCAATCACTATCCCGGAGAGATCATGCGTTGAACATGCATTGCCATAGAAAACGAACCATCATGAAGAACGAAACCTGCGCCGGTTACTGTACTATCCGCCCGAAAACGGGAATGATACCCCTGTCGGACCGTACACCGAAACGATCGCATGCGTTCGTCTCGGCCGTCCTGCTCGTCTTCACGGCACTTACCCTCTCGTGCAAAAGGGCGCCCGACACGCTTTCGGTCTCATTCGTAGGCGACATCATCATGCACATACCGGTCAAGACATGCGCGCGCCTGAACGATCTTCCCTCGGAGAAGGAGGGCGTTTCGGCGAACAACGCCGGTTTCGATTACCTCTTCGAGCGGATAGCGCCGCGCCTGCTCGCCGTCGATATCGCGCTCGGCAACCTGGAATTTCCGGTGGCGGCGCCGTTCGAGAGCAAACCGTACGTGTTCAACTGCAGACCCGAAGTGCTCGGCGCGCTTAAAAAGGCCGGCATCTCGCTCGTGACGATCGCGAACAACCACATCCTGGACCAGAACTCCCCCGGTGCGCTCGAAACGCTCGATCACCTGAAGAGCGCGGAAATTTCATTTATCGGAGGCGGAGCGACGTCGGAGGAGGCCGCCGCCGGTTTCGTCTTCGAAAAATCGGGGATTCGCGTCGGGTTTATCGCGTGCACCGGCGTCATCAATACCGCCTTCCCCGGCGCGAACGGCGCCTTCCATCTCAACAATTTTTACAAAAAGGAGCGCATCTATCAACAGATCGACGCGATTAAACCGCGCGCCGACTTTATCATAATGACGGTTCACGCGGGCGCGGAATACGTAACCGGCCCGCTCTCCGCGGACGCGGCGCTCATGCGGGAATACTGCGAGCGCGGCGTGGACCTCGTCGTAGGTCATCATCCTCACGTTCTTCAGCGGGTCGAACGTTTCACCGCCGCCGACGGAAGGGCATGCCATATCTTTTACAGTATGGGGAACTTCATCTCAAACCAGTCGAGCGAGCACTCCCTGAGCGCCGGCGCGGCTCTCAGCACCCGCGACTCCGCGATCGTGACGCTCCGGCTCGAGCGGGTAAAGACGGGCCTCGCCGCGCGGTATGAGGTCGTACCAATACGCACCGTGAACGAGGTCGCGCGGCACGCCTCGGGGCGCTACTACCGGAGCATCCGGCCCGTGGCGATCGCCGACGAGCTGCGCTCCCTCGGGCCCGATGAAACCGCGGGAGAGAATGCCCGCTCGCTCAGAACGAGGATGGATGTAATCCGCACGGCGATCATGCTGGACAACGAATACGACACGGTGCGTTTCGTCGAGGAATAGCGCCACGGAAACCCTGCAATGAGCGATCGCCCGGAAATCCGCCTTCCCCATCTTCGTACAACCGCGCTCCCGCGCCTGACGCGGTTTTCCGGGGTCGTCGCGCTCGCGACCCTGCTTGCGGCCGCGTCGTGCACAGGGGCCGCCTGCGGCGAACGGGGAGAGCTCATCATCGTCGCCCATTTCACCAATCCGATCGACTCGATACGAAAGGAGCACTGCCCGGCGCTTCTCGATGGGCGCGTTACCGATTTCAGCCAGATCGGGGGAAGGCCCGGGGCGGTGCGGCTTGTCGCCGACGAACGGATCGCCGGAGCTCTCGCGAAGACGCATCCGCGCCTCGGGGCGGTAACCGTGCGGCTGGACGAGGACGAAGCGCTCGCCTCGGACCGTTCGATCCTCGGCCTGTGCGACGCGCGGGCCCTCAGGCCCCACTTCAAGGCGGTCGCCGTCGACGGCGTCTTGCCGTGGGGCCGCCGCGGGGACGATTACACGATCGACCGTGACGCTCCGTACCTTCTGCTGTTGCCCGGCGCGACGCCATGGAAATCGAAGAGGTCATTCACCGTCGTGCAGACCGGGGTGACGGCGATGACGCGCGCATTTATCGCCGGGGTCGACCGCTCCGGCGATGTTCTGTATCCGGTGAAAGAGACCGCCCCCATTACCGCGCGGGCGGACCTGGCCATTACCTCGAACGAGGTGTCATTTCTCGATCCGTGCGCGTATCCGCTCAGGGATCGCATGCGCTTCTGCTCTCCGCTGCGTTTTTTCGAGATACTGAGGCATTCCGGATTCGACGTCATCGAGCTCACCGGTAATCACAACAACGATTTCGGAAGAAAACACAACACGCGCACGCTCCGCCTGCTCAGGGAAAACGGGATGGCGTATTACGGCGGCGGCGCCAGCCGCGCGGAGGCGGAATCCGTGCTCTATCTCACGGCGGGAGGACAGCGGATAGCCTTCATCGGATTCAACGAAGTCGGCCCGCCCGAGGCCTGGGCGACAGACACCGAAGCGGGCGCCGCGCGTCTCTCGAAGCCGCTTCTCGAAGAGAAGCTTCGCGAGGCGACCGCCGGCGCGCCCATCGTATTCGCCATGGTCCAGTGCACAAACGAGAACGAACCGGTCCCCTGGCCGTCCCAGGTGCGGCTGTTCCATCGCGCGGTCGACCTTGGCGCCACCATAACCGGTTCCTCGTCGGCCCACCGCGCCATGGGCCTCGAGTTCTATCGCGGGCGGCTTATCATCTACGGGCTCGGCAATTTTCTCTTCGACCAGATGCAGACCGTGCATCACCGCAGGGGAATGATCGCGCGTCATCACTTCCACGACGGGCGCCACGTCCAGACGGAGCTCATCCCCTACATCATCCACGACTACTGCCGTCCGCGCCTGCTGCAGGGAGGGCCCGCGCGCGAGCTTATGGACGAGGTGTTCCGCTACAGCCGCGGACCGGTGTTCGACTGATCGGCGCGGCGGCGCGCGATCATAAGGTTCGACTTGGCGGGGATGAAGCCGTACCCGCAGGCGAAGGGAAGCGGCCCCGCCGAGCGCTGTTTGACGGCCCGGTCAAGGTCGGACTGAAAGCGCCCTTTGAACATCTCGAGCACGCGGTACCTTCCGTGGAGCGTTATCTCCCACTCCTTTTCGCTGAAATACTTATAGGGGACGGCGGTGTCGTCCTGCACCACGCGGCGGCTCCGCTCGAGGATGATGGAGCGAAGCGTCTGAAAATTGTCGTAGCTGAGCAGATACGAGGCGGACTTCATGAAGGTCGTCGCGGTGCTCTTGTCCCGGAGGAAGGCGGCGAATTCCGGCTTGTTCCTCAGCGAATCGTCGGAAATGTCGACGCTCAGGTAGAGCGCGCGCTGAATGGGTGAGCCGGGCCCCTTCCTGAAGGTGAACTCAACGCCGCGGATTCCGGGGTCCTCGCCCGCGGCGCCGGACGCCGGCATCGTCACCGCTTTGATGTCGAGGATCTCCCTGCCGGAGCGCGCAAGGAAGAACATCATGATCCCCGTCGTGTTGCTGATTGAATCGTCGCGCAGGTCCGACTGCATCTCGAGCGTCCGGAAAAGGTTGAGGAGCAGGAGCGTGCGAAGCGCGTTGCGCACCCCTCCCAGCCCGTCGTACACCCTGCGCGGCGTCATGGCGAGCGGAGCGGGCAGCATGCCGGGCGACTCGAGCCCCATCATGATATATTCGCGCGCGTCGGGAAAGAACGCGACGGCGTTCAGGATGTCCGGGCCGCTGAACGGGTAGAAGAGGACTTCATTCTCCCCCTCGAGGTTGTGAGCCCGCCATTCCTCTATTTTCTGGAGATTGTTTCGCACGTAGCGCTCCCACGTCGCTTCGATGCGTTTTCGATACATGAGGTACTCGGGCGCTGCGGCCAGGACCGTATACGACGAGCCTTCATCGAGCGGAAGCCCCGCTATGAAGGCCGCGGTGTCGTTGAACGCGCGCGAACCCGGATAGGTCGCCCGTACCCGCTCCTCGCTCGTTTCCAGGTTCCCCTCACGGCAGGCGGGCACGGCGAAGACGACAAGGCACAGGAGAAGCCCGGAC
>JAGODA010000261.1 GCA_017998475.1 Spirochaetota bacterium
GAACAGCACCGTCGCGCCTATCGTTCCCAGGTTCAGGGCCATGAAGCCGAGCAGCGGTACGAGGCTCAGCGCCCAGAAGGCGAGGCCCACACCCATCGTCATATAGCGGTAGCGCCAGAGCACGCCGAGCTTTTTACCGAACACGTACCTGCGCCGCTCGAGCGAAAAATCGAAAAAGCTGAAGCCGAAGAAAAACAGGGCGGACGAAAAACTCAGCGCCGAGTATATCAGCCCGCCGACCACCGGCACCAGGTTGAACAGCAGTATGAGCGCATTGAACACCACGAGAATGACGAGGAGCCGTGCGGTATTCGCCGCTATCCTGGAAACGTCAGCAAGCACGAGCCGAAGGGTGAGCGGCTCATCCTGCGCCCGGCCCCCAAGGAGCTCCTCCACCCTGGCCGAAAGCGGATCGTTGAACGGGGCTGTAATGATGCTTCCCGCGATCGAATAGAAGAGAACCAGAAAAACCGTAAACGCCGCCACGAGGAAGGGCGTCGCCAGCCATCTCAGCAACGCCAGGTACCAGGCGTCGCCCTGGGGGATGAGCGATGCGAGCGCGGGATACACCTGTGTCCACGAGAACCAGGCCAGCGCCGATAACAGGGCGATGTTTATAATAAAAGGAACAATAAAATAGCGCTTGAGCCCCTTCCGCTCGCGGACGAGGCGGATGGCGCGAAACGGTGCCAGAAATCCGGCGCCGAAAAGAGCCAGTCCCGGTCTTTTGCCATTGGTATTCATTGTTAGGGCTTCCCTGCCGTCCATCTGAAGTGTGGAACGGAATTATACGTGCCCTTTTGCCGGATGTCAAACAAATTACATCAGGATGACGGAAAGTATCTCAGGGGTGCGCCGGCGTCTTGCGAGTCAGCCTCGTTACAGCGCTCCATATAAGCACCATGTTCATCCGGAGGACGCCAGGCCTTTTTATCGGTCTATGGAGGACGATTCAGCGCGTCTGAGTCGGTTCATAATGGCCCTGCCCAGCCCCTCTTCGGGCACCTCCTCCGCGAAAATCACCCGAAGCCCCGACGAATCGAGCTCGTGAAGACACGAAAAAAGACGCGCGGCCGCCTCTCGAAGATCGCCCCCCGGCGAGAGCGTCTCTACGCGCGCGAAGGCCGCGGTGTCGGGAGTCCCCCGGAACGAGAGCAGTCCCTCGTTTCCGATCAACGGACCGGCTTCGGCCGCCTCTTTCACGATGCGGACAGGGGTGCGCGGCGAGTAATGCGAAGCCGACTGTCCGGGGGCCGCGGGTTGCGCTCTCGGTCCGCTCGCGTCCTCTATCCGGCCCACCAGCGTTTCGATCTCCTCGAGCGCGAGTCCTCCAGGCCGCAACAGAAACGCCCTGTCCCCTTCAATCCTGAGTATCGTGGACTCCACTCCCACCGCGCACTCTCCGCCGTCGAGGATGAGGTCGACCGCGTCGCCGAGCTGTGCGACGACGTGGGCGGCCCGCGTCGGGCTGATGTAACCGAAAGGATTGGCGCTCGGAGCGGCGATCGGCCTTCCGGTCCGGGCGATGAGCTCGATCGCCACCGGATGGGCGGGCATCCGGACAGCCACCGTGGGAAGGCCGGCCGTGACGATATCGGGAATGGAATTTTTTTTATCGAATACGAGCGTGAGAGGCCCCGGCCAGAACCGTTCCATCAGCACGCGCGCGCGCGACGGGACGGATTTCACAAGGTCTTCGAGCCTGTCCCTGTCGGCGAGGTGTACGATGAGGGGATCGAAAGAGGGACGGTTCTTGGCCTCGAAGATGCGGGCGCAGGCCACTGGATTGAAGGCATCGGCCCCGAGCCCGTACACCGTCTCCGTGGGAAACGCGACTATTCCGCCCGAGCGGAGAATCCCCGCCGCGCGCTCGATTGACGCCGAATCCGCCTTCACCGCTTCCGCCATGCTCGTCCCCCGGCACCACGTATAATAATGGACAAAAATCCCCCTCTCTGCGATATACACCAGAGGGATACAGCGTGTGAAAACAATCAAACCAAATCGCGGGCCGGCGGAGAAAAAACCGGTAAAGATACTCTTTCTCTCATATGTGTATCCGCCCAAAACGATCGGCGGGATACAGACGTATATGCGCGACCTTGCCGCGCACGTCGCGGCGCAGAATCCCTCCACCTACACTCTCATCAATCCCGGCGGCTACGCCTTTCTCGTTCTTTTTATACCCTATTCCATATTCAAAGCGGTCCGTCTCATCCGCCGGCACGGCATCACGCACCTGCACGCCGCCAGCGGCCCCCACTGTTTCCAGGCCCTGCTCCTGAAAAAACTGACCGGCGTGAAAGCCACCATAACGATTCACGGCCTCGATATAATGATCGAAACGCTGTGGCTCGACAGGATCATCGCGCGCTTCGTCAGCCGGCTCGACCGCGTCTTCTGCGTGAGCAACGCCACCAGGCGCGAGTGCGAGCGACGCGGCGTGCCTCCGGAAAAATGCACCGTCATTTTCAACGGCGTCGATCCCGGCATCTTTCCGCTTCGCTCCCCGCGCGGCGAGCTGCGCGCGGAGCTCGCCGGCGCGCTCGGCCTGCCCCTTGCCGGACGCAGGATCCTTCTCTCCAACGGACGGCTGGTACGGCGCAAGGGGGTGGAATGGTTCATCCGCTCCGTGGTCCCGTCGCTTGACCGGCGCACCCTTTTTATCGTATCGGGTGACGGGCCGGAACGCGAGGCGGTCGCGGCGGCGGTCGCCGAATGCGGCGTATCCGACAGGGTCGTGCTGCTCGGCAGGACCAGTGACGAGTTGCTGCGCCTTCTCTACAATACGGCCGATTACTTCATCATGCCCAATATCAGCGAACCCGGAAACATGGAGGGCTTCGGGCTGGTCATACTCGAGGCCGCCTCGTGCGGCGCCACCGTCATCGCCTCCGACATAGAGGGTATAAGCGACGCGGTCGTTCACGGCGTCACCGGCTGGCTCGTCCCCGAGAGGGACGCCGGCGCGTTCGCCCGACACGTCGCGAAACCCCCCCTCCCGCCCGCAAAAGTCGTCGAGGCGGTCCGAAAACGCTTTGACTGGCGCGTCATCGCCTCGCAGTATTTAGACGGGATGCGCAATGCGTAACACGAACCGCACGCAGGGGTCTATTTATTCCTGTAGCGCCAGGATAGCGCATGGATACCGTTTCGGCGGGATGGACACCCTGGGTGTTTATCCCGTCGGAGGCGGAACTAAAACATGGGCGGACGAGCCTTCCGAGACCTGGCGAGAGAAAACACAAGGAGGAGCCCCGTGAAAAAGTTGATCCTGGTCCTGTGCGCGCTGTTCGCTTCCGCGGTTCTCACCGCGACCCCCGCACGCGCCGCCGGCGACTTCGGCCTGGGCTTTGTACTCGGCGATCCGTCCGGCATCACGGCCAAGTATTTTCTCAACCGCGACCACGCCGTAGCGGCGGGGATCGGAGACGCCGCCGGCCACGGTTTTTATCTCAACGTAGATTATCTCATTCATTTTCGCGGAATACTACCAGTCCCCGAAATGGCGTTCTATCTTGGAGGAGGCGGCGCGTTTCATCACTATCATCGGAACCGCAACAGCAGAGTATGGGACGACGACGAGGAGGAAAACCGCCTCGAGGCGCGGATGCCCTTCGGTTTGAACTACGTGTTTAAACCTGTACCCATCGAGGTGTTTTTCGAACTCGTGCCCGCTCTGGAAATAATTCCCGACGTCGATTTCCGCTTACGCGCCGGGCTCGGCGCCCGCTACTATTTCTGAGGGCGAAGGCATCGTGCTCCTCGTCCTGGTACGACACGGCGAAACAGCATGGAACCGCGAGAACCGGGTCCAGGGAACGAGCGACACTCCTCTCTCCGACAACGGGATCCGTCAGGCCGAGCGGCTCGCTTCGAGCATGGCGGGCGAGGAAATCGATCTCATCGTAACCAGCCCGCTCCGGCGCGCGGCCGAGACCGCCTCCATCATCAACCGCGGTCTTAACGCGCCTCTCAGGACCGACGAAGACCTCAGGGAGCTCGACCAGGGTATATTCGAGGGCATGGGCTACACCGAACTCATGCGCGATCACGGCGATTTCCTCCGTCGCTGGGCGGCCGATCCCGCCTCGGTCGTGATGCCCGGAGGCGAATCGCTCTCCGCTCTGGAGAAACGGGCATGGGGGGCCGTTCAGCGAACCATCGCATCCTCGGAATGCGCTCTTATCGTGTCACACAACTTCACCATCACCGTAATACTCTGCAGGGCGCTTGGCATACCGTTGTCAGAATTCCGCCGGATACGTCTTGAGAATGCCTCAATATCGGTACTGGACTTCCGTATTGACACGATTACCGCGGTTATGATCAATGACACTGCGCATCTGAAATAGAGAGTAACGACCTGTATCTTCCTGCCGGGCAATCGAATACCATACTGTCCGGTATTTTCACTGTGCCGTTGGCGAGACGGAACATGTCGAGGCGTTGAAGGTCCTGTTGGTCGAATTCAGGCGCGTCGGACGTCATCCCGACCGCCAGGGGTCTTATCGACGACCGGCGGGATTTCCGCTCACATATTCGAACACCACGAGGTTTCTGATGATCGACACGGCCTCTCTCGTCACCTTTATCGTCTATCTGGTCATGCTGATGGCCATCGGCATCTATTTCTACCGCACAACGTCAAACCTCGAAGACT
>JAGODA010000262.1 GCA_017998475.1 Spirochaetota bacterium
CAAGTGCACCGAGCATCCGCGTCTGGACTTCTTTTCGGTGCCAGCCCCGAAGGGCAGGAGCCTTTCGGACGCCGACCGGCTGATAGAGCGCGCCATGTTCGCCGTTCTCATCTCAATCTTCGAGCGCGCCTTTCTCATGTTCGAGCGGCACGCTGACAGGGAGGCGAGGGAGCGGCAGTACCCGGGATGGGTGGAGTGCATGAAGACCTACTGCACACGCGGCTCGTTCCTGGCCGAATGGAACGCGATCGGCGGTCAGTTCGACAGCGGCTTTCAGCGCGAAATGAACGCGATAATCGCGCAGACGTCTGGTGGAAATCCGGTTGAGGCCAGAACCAGTGCGCCGGAGGCGGATTGAAGGTACCGCATCGAACGATGAACGCGCGATGGGCCGGCGTTGTCGGCCGTTGTAACCGCCGAAAACGTCAGACGGTATCGATGGGAAAGCTTTTATGAACTCATTGATCTTCGGCGAACTGTGTTTTTTCAGAAGACTCCCCGCCGTGGAATCGATCGTGAATGTTACGATCGGTGATTTTTCCGGCGAAAGAAATCTGGACGCCGAAGGCTTCCTGCGCCTGTTCGCGCGTGCCGTTCCCCTTAAGCCGTCCGATCCCGACGGCTGGCAGTACGCGCCGTGGTGTTCCGGCGATTTTATGAGCGGTGGTGGACGGTATCGATTCACCCTGTTTCTTGGCGGAAGGGGACTCCTGACCGCCCCGGATGGAAGGCGGGGGCTCATCTCGTTTCTCGGGTCCGTGTAACGGGGAACGCGCGTGGGGCCCACCGCGGCGACGCTCGATCACGGCTTCGGGATATTGCGTGATTGAGCCGATGTATCGCGTTTCGGGACATAGAGACGCGGGAATCGTTAGTGTTTCATTCAGGGTGTTTGTCTGAAATACCGTACATCTCTCATCCTCTAGCGTCCGTCTCGGGCAGCATCGCCGACGCCGCGAGCACCGCGGCCGCAAGGGCGATAACGTATCCCAGCCATGCCGCCGCGATCGGAAACACCGATGTTAAAAAAAGATAATCGAGACTCATGGCCCACAGCAGCCCCGAGCCCAGGACAAGGGACAGGCCGAACTGTACCGAGCGCACCATCGCCGATTCCCCGGCCAGCGGCCTGAAGGCCCGCCTGCCCACCGCCAGCCCGCGAAGGAGGCGCACCCCCTGAGCGAAAGCCGCCAGCGCGGCGAGCGCGATGAGCGCCCACAGTATCTTCTGCCCCTTGACGATGAGCCCCATCCCCACGCCGGGAAGGCCGCACCACGCGGCCCAGTCGCCGAGTAACTCCGCGAAGAAGGGCCAGCTTCGCTGGCTGTTGGTGAGGATCACGATGCCGTCCCCGGTCCCGGGGACCGAGTGGAAGTGCGTCATCCAGCCTGTGCCCTGGCCGCCATGCGAAACGGCGAATGTGCCGTCGGAGAAGCGCTCGATGAAATGCCCGAAGCCGTACGCGTCGAAGGCGAGCCCGTAAAGGCCCGGTATCTTCACCCGAGGCGCATAGAGCGCGGCGATGCTCCGTGCGGAAAGCACGTCGTGGCGCTCGTGCGAAAAGCGCGTCATGCCGGCCGTCACGAACGCGGCGATGTCGCCCACCGTGCTGAAGAGCCCGCCGGCGGCCTTTTCCGGGTACACATACACCGGCACGGCCCTCCCGTTCGTGTCGTGACCCGGCGGGACGGGAGGCCGCATTTCGGCGTTCCATTCGTAGCTCGAGTTCCTCATGCCGAGCGGCACCAGCACTTCGGTCCTCATGTACTCGGCGAAATCACGACCCGTTACCTCTTCCACCAGGAGCTCGAGCAGGTTGAATCCCGCATTCGAATACGAGAACGAGCGACCGGGCTCTTGCATCAGCACGGCGTCCCGGTACAGGCTCTCCCGCAGGGAGGGCTTCCTCTCCATCGGGGCGTAGCGTACGCCGATGGTGCCCAGCGGCATGCCCGCGCTCTGGCTGAGAAGGAGGCGCGTGGTGACCTTCTCGACAGGGAAGGGCGAGGGCGGAAACTTCCAGCTTTTAATGTAGTTCGTAACGGGCGCGTCGAGATCTATCCTTCCCTGTTCGACCAGCCGCATCACTCCCCAGGCGGTGACGGATTTGGAGATGGATTCCACGCGGCAGTGAGTGTCCACGGTCATGGGCGTGCCTTTCGCCGGATCGGCCTGGCCGTATGCCGCGGTCCACACGGTCTTTCCTTCGCCT
Source organism: Spirochaetota bacterium (assembly GCA_017998475.1). GTDB lineage: Bacteria > Spirochaetota > UBA4802 > UBA4802 > UBA5368 > MVZN01. The sequence goes on from JAGODA010000262.1 coordinate 2,213, forward strand.
ATAAGGGCGACGACGACGCCCGGAATGTCGTAGCGTTCCATGAGCGCGGGAATACGTCTGTCGAGGAGGGAGGTCATTTCCTCATATGATCGGTCCGCCGCCGGGGCGGACGGTGTCGGAGTCATAAGCAGTATGAAGAGAGGTATGATGTATTTCATCGCGCGCCCCTGAATTATTTCTCTACGTTCAATGAGATATCCACGCTCACGATGACGTCAAGACGAAATCCCCGTCGGCGAAAAGGCCTCCGGAACAAAAACCTCGTTGACCGATCGTCAGATGTATGCAGAATACCGTCAACCACACTTCCCAACGGAGACACCATGAGAAAACTGAAGATCGCGGGAATCGCCGTCGCCGTACTCGCCGTCGCGCTGTACGCCTCGTTCCAGATATTTTTCCGAACCGCCGTTCCGTCGTACGAGGGAAGCGTCGCCATCGACGGTCTCGGCTCGAAGGTCGAGGTGCGCACCGACGAGCACGGTATCCCCCACATATTCGCGGAAAACGATCTGGACCTCTTCTTCGCGCAGGGTTATGTAACCGCCCGCGAGCGCATGTTTCAGATGGAGATCACCCGGCTCGCCGGGAGAGGAGAGCTCTCCAGCCTCTTCGGTGAGGCGACAATCGAAAAGGACAAATTTTTAAAAACGGTCGGTATCCACCGCATCGCGAAGGCGGGCTACCGCGCCATGTCCGCGGAGACGCGCGCCATCATCGACGCCTACGCCGCCGGCGTGAACGCGTACATCCGCGACGCGAAGACCCTTCCGCGCGAGTTCGCGATCCTCGGCGCGAAGCCCGGCACCTGGCGGAGCGAGGACTGCGTGTCCACGGTGCTCCTCATGGCCTTCAGCCTCACGCGCTCGTTCATGATCGACCTGGTGCTCTACCGCATCGGCGAGCACGCGGGAGCCGAAACGGCCGAGGCGCTCGCGCCATCGTACCCCGATTTCGCCCCGACGCTCACGGGCAAACGGATGAGCCCCGTGCCGCTCGGCGTTCTGAAAAGCCGGTTCCACACGTTCGAATCGACCGCCGCCGGGGCCTTAATGCACAGCCCGCCGGTGATGGAGCTCCCCGCCAGCAACTGGATGATCTTTTCCGGAAAACGCACGAAATCCGGCAGGGCCATCTTCGCCGGAAGCCCCGACCTCAAGCCGACGCTTCCGGCGCTTTTCTACATCATGCGCCTGAAGGGCGGCAGCTTCGACGTGGCCGGGGGCGCCATGCCCGGCATGCCCGGAATCGGGCCGCTCGGCTACAACGGGCACATCGCCTGGAGCGCGGTGAACGGACGGGGCGACGAGCTCGATTACTACGTCGAGAAACCAGACCCGAACGACGCGAACCGCTATCTCGCGCCGGGCGGGCCGCGCGCGTACACCGTCATCGAGGAGACCCTGCGCATCAAGACGAAGAAGGGAGTGCGCGAGGAGAAGTATCCCGTAAAAATTTCGCGCCACGGGCCGATTATATCTTCGGTCATGCCGATGGCGCCGGCCAACTGCGCCATGAAATGGGCCGCCTTCGAGAATCCCTCCACCGACCTGGAGGGCCTCCTCGGCCTCAACCGCGCCCGCGATTTCACCGGGTTCAGGAAGGCGCTTTCGCGTGTAAAGAACAACAACCTGGGAATCGGCTACGCCGATGCGGAAGGCAATATCGGCTGGCAGTTCACCGCCTCGGCCCCCGTGCGCCGCACCGGCGACGGCACCTTCCCCGTGCCGGGATGGGTCGACGACTACGAGTGGACCGGCTACGTTCCGTACGAACGGCTGCCGTACGATTACAATCCACCGGCCGGTTGGATCGCCTCGTTCAACAACGATCCCGGCAACGCGCCGTATCACCTCACCAACTACTATCTCTTCGAGCGCTCCGTACGCTTCGCGGACATCATGGCCGAACGCAAAGACGCTCCGGTCGACGCGGACGAGGTGATGGCCATGCAGCTCGACACCGTATCGGTGGTGGCGAAGCGCTGGACGCCGATTGTTCTCGATGCGTGCCGGGAGCCCGAATTCGAAAAGTACACGGCGCTCTTCGGGGGATGGGAGTACTCGGTGGATATCGACAGCACCGCCGGTACGCTCTTCAACGCGTTCTACGCGAACTTTTTAAAGAACGTGCTTTCCGACGAGATCGGCGAGAAACTCTGGAAGGAGGGCCTGGGACAGTCGTACCTGTATTACGTCGCCGACCTGGCGCTGGCCAGGATCGCGCGGACGCCCGACCATGCGTTTTACGATGATAAAAACACCGCGGATAAAAAGGAAAGCCGCGATGACATCATCCGGAAGAGCATGCGCGAGACAATCGCGCAGCTCAAGGACCTGTTGGGGAGCAATCCGGAGAAATGGAAGTGGGGCAGGGCGCACCGAATGTACTTCGAGCACCCGCTGGGATCGAAG
>JAGODA010000263.1 GCA_017998475.1 Spirochaetota bacterium
CGGCTACACCGTCGGAGAAGAACGCAGCTCCACGGCCGGCGCCGGCTCTTTCACCTACTGGACCGCGTCGAAGACCGACGGCGCCGCGACACTGACCGCGTACGCTTTCATAGCCGAAAAAGCAGGGTACAGCGGGGTCATCCGCACCATGGTGGGGGTCGACGATAAAGGGACCGTGCTCGGCATTTCGATCATACGCCAGTCCGAGACCCCGGGCCTGGGCGCGCGGGTACTCGAGGCCGCAAGCCGCAACACCTTCTTTCAGGTCGTTACCGGCAGGGCGCGGCGCGGCGGCGAGGAGCCGGCGCCGTGGTTCCAGGAACAGTTCCGGGGGCTTAACGCCGGGACGAAGATTGAGATAGTCAAGAAGGGCGACTGGAACGAGGCGATGAGAGAGGAGCTTCTGCAGAAAAACAGCGTCTCGGCCATCACCGGGGCCACCATCACCACCAAGGCGGTCAAGGACGGCATCGAGGAAGGCATGGCGCGCCTGAAGACCGCGCTCGAAGAACACGCGAAGGCAGAGGAGGCGGCCGCTAAATGAACTATTACCGCGAATTCGCCAAGGGTATCTGGGAAAAGAACCCCATCCTGATTCTGGGCATCGGCATGTGCCCCACCCTCGCCGTCTCGACCTCGGTGTCCAACGCGCTGTGGATGACGCTGGCCGCCACATTCGTGCTCATCTTCTCGAACATCATCGTTTCGCTGGTCAAATCGGTGGTGCCGTCGCACATACGCATACCGATCTTCATCGCCATCATCGCGACATTCGTCATCATCGTCGAGCTCACGCTGAAGGCCTTCCAGCCCGACATCTACAAGTCGCTCGGCATATTCATCCCGCTCATCGTGGTCAACTGCATCATACTGGGCCGCGCCGAGGAGTTCGCCTCTAAAAACACGGTGCTTCCCTCCATTCTCGACGGCCTCGGCATGGGGCTGGGCTTCGGCCTGACGCTTACGGTGCTCGCCTTCTTCCGGGAGATACTGGGGTCGAACAGGCTTTTCGGATACACGCTCATCCCCGGAATGGAGCCGGCCACGATCATGACGCTCGCGCCCGGCGCCTTCTTCACGCTGGCCATGATGCTGTGGGGAATGAACGCGATGAAGTCCAGGAAAGGGAGGTAGGGCATGGAGATCAAGGCGCTTTTCGTCATCCTGATATCGACCATCTTCATCAACAACTACGTGCTCTCGCAGATGCTGGGCCTGTGCCCCTTCCTGGGCGTTTCGCGCAAGCTCGACTCGGCGCTGGGCATGGGGCTGGCCGTTGTCTTCGTGATGGTGATGGCCTCGTTTTTCACCTTCCTTATCTACAAATTCATCCTTATCCCCTATGACATCGCGTACCTGCGCACCATCGCCTTCATCCTCGTTATCGCGGGCCTGGTGCAGTTCGTCGAGATGGTGATAGAGAACGTCTCGCCCGTGCTGTACCATTCGCTCGGCATATTCCTCCCGCTCATCACCACCAACTGCGCGGTGCTCGGCGTGGCGGTGCTCAACACCGAGGCGGGCTTTCTCGACGGGAACCTGGGACTGCTCAAGGCGGTCGTGCAGGGGCTCGGCGCGGGGCTCGGCTTTACGCTCGCGCTTCTCCTTATGGCCGGCATACGCGAGCGCCTGGAGATAGCGGACATTCCCGAAAACCTGAAGGGCCTTCCCATCACCTTCATCGTGGCGGGCCTGATGGCGATGGCCTTCCTCGGATTTTCCGGGATGAAGGTGTAAGGGCGCCATGCGCATCACCGAACCCGAGGTAACGCTCCTCGCCGTTACGCCGCGAGCGGAGAAGCTCATAGAGGAGGCGGGGCGCACCTGCTACCTCTCCTTCGACAAAATGGACGACACGAGCGAGGCGAACTTCATCCGCCGCTGCATAAAGAACGGGCACCACTCCATACTCGAGCACGCCTCGGCGAGCTTCCGCGTCCGCGGGGCCTCGCGCGCCTTCACGCACCAGCTCGTGCGTCACCGCGTGGCGAGCTTCTCGCAGCAGTCCCAGCGCTACGTGAACGAGGACGAGTTCAACTACGTGGTTCCGCCCGACATCCAGGCGAACACCGAGGCATCGGCGCTCTTCGACGGGTTTCTGGAGAACGCCAGGCTGGCCTACAGGCGCCTGCGCGAGATGGGCATAAAAAAGGAGGACGCGCGCTTCGTGCTGCCCAACGCGCTCGAGAGCGAGATCGTGTTTTCGGCCAATTTCAGGGAGCTCCGGCACGTTTTCGCGCTGCGCTGCGCGCGCGGCGCCCAGTGGGAGATACGCGCCGTGTGCCTTGCCATGCTCAGGGTGATGAAAGCGGAGGCCCCGTCGGTATTCGGCGATTTCGTCATCGACGAGGAGTCGAAGACGGCGAAGAGCGTCCTATAGCTCGAAACGGAGCTCCAGCACCCCGTCCGCGAACACGGATTTTGGCTTCACCTCGCCCTTCTCGAATACCCTGAGCATCTTGTCGTTCTGCGGAAGAACGGTCGCCGCAAGACGCTTTATCCCCCGCTCGCGTGCGATCTTCATGAGGAAATTAAGCAAAAAGGTCGCGATCCCCCTGCCCTGGAACTCCTCGTCGACGATAAACGCCATCTCGTAGGCGTCGATGCGGTCGTAATAGGAATAGCGCGCCTCCGCGATGATCCGCTCGGTCCGGTCTTTCTGTAGGATGCCGACTATTGAGAAAGTCGTGTCGTAGTCGATGTTGACGTACTTCTGCATCTCCTTGTGGGGCATTATCGAAAGCCGGGCGAAATAGCGCAGGTACTTTGACTCGTCCGAAAAATGGTAGAAGAGCCTGCGCATCATGTCCTCGTCCGAGGGAAGTATGGGACGAATTTTCAGCTCCAGACCGTGGCCGAAGGTCTTGAGCGTCTCGATCTCCGGAGGGTACTTGCAGGCGGCGCTGCAGGCGTAGATCTGGTCCGGATAGGTGTAACCGTACTTTTTCGCCATTGAAAGAAGGCCCTCGCGGTGGGACGGATGGGCGATGTCGATCATCGCCAGGACCCGCTCGCGTATGGACCTGCCGAAAAGGCGCGCCACGCCGAATTCGGTCACCACGTAGCGCGTCGCGCCGAGGGTGGCCCGCACGCGTTCCCCCTCCTCGTGCGCGATGACGATGTTGCTGTTGCCCTCCTGATCGACCGAGCGCAGCGCGACGATGGCCTTGCCCTGCTTGGACAACGCCGCCGCGATGGCGAAGTTGAGCTTGCTCTCATAGCCCGAAAGCAGGTTGTCTCCCGAATGGAACACCACCGACTCGCCCGTCACGTCGATGCGCTTGACGTTCATTATGCTGGTCAGGCGCGAGATGCGCTGGATTACGAACGGGTTGACCAGCCGGGCTATGGGGTAGAACTCGAAGACCGGGTTGCGGTCCACGTAATCGTACAGCTCCCTGGTGCCGTAACAGTAGCTCGTGGTGACCATACCCCCGCTTATGCGCCCCCGTTCGAGCGACACGGCGCCCGACTCGACCAGGTCGATAACCCAGTCCGAGATCACATGGGTGTAGACGCCCAGACGCTTCTTGGAGTGGAGGTTTTTGGCGATGGCGTCGAACATGCGTCCGGCGTGAAGCACCACCGTGGACTCGTCATCAATGATGTTAGAGACGTGCCAGCCGATACGCTCCATGGCCGGGTCGTACGGCGCGCGCTCGCGCTCCAGGAGCGGCACGGTACTTTCGACCATGTAATCGACCTGGTTCATGTGGATGCTGGTCTCGCCGTAGGTAACGGGCACCGCCGGGTTTATTTCGGCAACTACAAGATCTGCGTTCTTTATCGCGATGTTTGCCACGTCGACAGCCACCCCGAGATTGAGGAAGCCGCGGCGGTCCGGGGGCGAGGTCTGGACGATGGCGATATCGACGCCCACGGCCCCCGACGAAAGGATGAGCGGTATTTCCATCAGGTTGGCCGGGATGAAGTCGACCTTGCCGTCGCTGATATCCCGGATGATGCTCTCCCCTATGTTGAACGTCTTCAGGCGGTACTTGAAGCTCTGGCGCGCGTCCGAGGGAAGGTAGTCGCCCAGCGTGATGAGCTGGATGATTTCAAGGTCGAGAAGGTTCTTGCGGTCCGATTCGACGATCGCCCGGACGGTAAGGGCCGGAATGGACGGCCCGCTGCTCAGAAACACGCGGTTTCCGGGCTTTATGAGTTCGAGGACCCGCCCTACCGAAACGCGCTTGTCTTCGATGTTGCCCGCGGTTTTCATGACTGCCGTTCCTCCTCCGGAAAATCGATTCCTCGCGTACCGCCGCGGGTGAAACCGCACAATTTAACTCTAGCGCCCGCCTGTGCATCTTCACGCAAAGCCGGGGGAAATGGAAGAAAATAACACAATTCATCGGTGTAAAAGCGAAACCGGCCTTTTTATCTTAAATATAGTTGATTAATATCCCCGCAACAATATATTAGACTTGACTAATTTATTTAGCGTCATCTCCATATCCATGCACGGGGGAGCTAATCATGAAGCAGGGCGGCGATACGGCGGGCAGGGATGAATTTTTCGAGAGCACCGATCTCTCGGCAAACATGGAAGATTACATGGAGACCATCTCGCTCCTCGCATCGCGCAACCGGGTGGTGAGGGTAAAAGACATAGCCAGAAC
>JAGODA010000264.1 GCA_017998475.1 Spirochaetota bacterium
TGGAGAAAATCTCCGTCACTCTCGTCGTATCCGCCTCCGGGCAACGCCACCTGTCCCTTGTGCGTTCCAACCTTCTCTGTCCTCTTGGTCAGCAGGACATGGGGCTCGCCGCCGCTGTTCATAATGAGTATCATCACCGCGGCGGGCCTGAGGCCCTCTTTCCGGATCGAGCGCGGCGAATGCGCGGAAAGCCTCAGCCGCAGCTCCTCCCTGAAAGCCGTGAAATCATCCTCGTTCCGGAAGCGCATCTTCATACAGGTCTCCGCCGTGGATATCGTTGACGACGATTGCCGGGAAATCCGCCACCTCCAGCCTTAACACCGCCTCGGGTCCGAGATCGCCGAATGCGATAACCCTGGAGGAAAGGATCCTCTTAGAAAGATAGGCGCCGGCTCCGCCGAACGAGCTGAAATAAACCGCACCGAAATCGCGCATCACCGCGCGCGCGACCGGTGACCGCCGCCCCTTTCCGATAAATCCTTTCACGCCCGCGCGGCACATCGCTTCCGCGAACGGATCCATCCGGTAGGAGGTCGTGGGTCCCGCGGAACCGATCACCCTGCCCGGAGGCGCGGGGCTCGGTCCCATAAAATAGAGCACTTGGCCCCGCGGATCGAACGGGAGGGGTTCGCCCTGTTCGATCATCTTTAGCATGCGCTCGTGCGCTTTATCGCGCGCCACATAGATCTCACCCGAAAAAAGGACCGCGTCTCCCGTTCGAAGGCCGGCATTCGATTGTTCGAGGAGAGGGGGTTCCAGCCTGATCCAGTTCACAGCACGGTCTCCGCGTATCTCAGGGAATGGCAGTTGAGGTTGAGCGCCACGGGGAGGGTGGCGATGTGCGTCGCTGCGGCCTTGATATACACGGCCGCGGCCGTCGATCCGCCGCCGAAACCGAGCGGGCCCACTCCGGTACCGTTCACCCTCTCGAGTATCCGCGATTCGAGCTCAGCGTAACCGGGATCGGGGTGTATGCTCCCCACGCCACGAAGCACCGAGCGCTTGGCGTTTACCAGGGCCAGATCGGCCGTGCCTCCGATTCCCACGCCGAGAAAAAGCGGCGGGCAGGGATTCGGACCCGCATCAACTACGCACGAGGCGATATGATCGATTATCTCATCCACCGATACGGTCGGCCTGAACATGCGCAGATAACTCATATTTTCCGAGCCCCCGCCCTTCAGGTACACGGTAATCCCGACGCGATCGCCCGGAACAATATCCGTGTGGAGAAATGACGGAGTGTTGGTCCCGGTGTTGGTACGCGCTAGCGGGTCCGCCACGACGGATTTACGCAGATACAGCCGTTCGTAGGCCTCGCACACCCCGCGGTCCACGGCGTGGTGAAGATACTCTCCCTCGAGCGCAACGTCCTGACCGATATCGCAGAATACTATCGCCACACCACAATCCTGGCACAGCGGCAGCCGCTCCCCGCGGGCGATAGCGGCGTTTTCGACCAGGACATCGAGCGCGTGCCTGGCGATTTCGGAACTCTCTCGCTCGCGCATGGCCCTATAGATATCCACTACGCCTGCGGGCATCGAGAAGCTCGCCCGCTCCACGAGATCGGACACGGCGCGAGCTACAAGCTCCGTGGCAATGGAACGCCTATGCCCCATCCGGCCTCCCGGCCTTTCCGTCATCGTCCATCACCCGGTGATACTCCTCCCAGGCCGCTTCTATCTCACGCGCGGATTCCGGGTCCAGCCGTTCGATCACGAAACCGGCGTGTATAATCACCTTGTCGCCAACGGCCACGTCGGGCGTCATCGCGATATCAACGTACTTTTCGACGCCGAACGCTTCGGCCAGCGCGCGACTTCCCTCTATCCGTTTGACCGTCATCGGAACCGCAAGACACATAGATCGTATCTCCTTTATCGAAGCCTCGAGCCCCTTTAGCATGCCGGGGCCTTTCAATGTCGCTTTCCCTTATTTCAGCATATCCTCGGAAGCTGTTCCTCTATAAGCAGCGGCAGGATGCGTCTGCCGCCGGTCCCTGTTATAAGGTATGCCCTTCCGGGATGCGCCTCGCCGACCCTGCCGATAACCGCAGCTCCGGCGCCCTCCGGAAGGGAACGCATCGTCTCCACAATTGAATCGGCGTCCTCGCCGCGTACGATCATGAGGACTTTACCCTCGTTCGCCGCGTACAGGGGATCGATCCCGAGCATGCTCGATACTCCCAGCACCTCGTCCCTGATCGGAAGGCTCTCCTCGGAGAGACCTATGCCGAACGGCGCCCCTTTCACGATCTCGTTGAGCACCGAGGCCACCCCGCCCCTCGTCGGATCGCGCATGAACTTCACGCTTTCCGGGAAGCCCGCCGTCACCTTTTGGATGAGCCGGTTCATGGGAGCGCAGTCCGACACGAGCCCGCGGCTGAAACTGAGATCGTTGCGGATCGCCATGATCGCTATGCCATGATCGCCGATATGTCCGTTTATAATGACCGCGTCCCCGGGCGTAATCTCCCGGCGTTCAACTCCGTGTTCAAGTATACCAATCCCCGCCGTGTTTATAAATATTTTATCCGCCTTGCCCTTTTCCACCACCTTCGTGTCGCCGGTGACGATTCCGACCCCCGCGCGATCGGCGGCTTCGCGCATCGACGCGAGGACGCGCTCCAGTGTGTCCACTTCGAGGCCCTCCTCGAGCAGAAGCGCGCAGCTCAGGTAGAGCGGTCGCGCGCCCATCACGGCAAGGTCGTTCACCGTGCCATTGACCGCGAGCGAGCCTATCGTCCCGCCGGGAAACTCTATAGGCGTGATCGTGAATGTGTCGGTGGTGAAGGCGATCCTTTCCGTGCCGATGGAGAGCACCGCCGAGTCGTCAAGCTGTACGTTCTCCGGACCGAGCACGCGCCGGATGAGACCGCCTATCATCTCGTTCATCAGTTTTCCGCCGCTTCCGTGCCCGGCCAGAATCCGGTCCGCCATCACAGTCCCCCGTATTTGTAATAGGCCGAGCACGGCCCTTCCGACGACACCATACAGGGCCCCACGGCGTGTTCCGGCGTGCACGCCTTTCCAAAAAGACCGCAGTCCGTCGGCAGTATGAGCCCGCGCAGCAGTTCCCCGCAGCGGCATCCCGCATGCTCCCGCACCGGCGGCGGTGTAACGGGAAAGCGAACCGCCGCGTCGAACTCCGCGAATTCCGCCCGAAGCGCCAGCCCGCTTCCGGGTATCACGCCGATACCGCGCCAGTGCGCGTCGCACGTCTCGAATACCTCGTACATGATCTGCCGGGCCTTTGCGTTCCCCTGCTCGCGCACCACCCGCCGGTACGCGTTTTCGACGACGCTCTTCCCCTCGGTGATCATTCGCACAAGCGCGGTCGTGCCGAGGATGAGGTCGCGCGCCTCGAAGCCGGCGACCACACAGGGCTTACCGTACTCCTCCGCGGCGAAGCGCCAGGGCTCAAGGCCGGTAATCGCGCTCACATGACCGGGCAGGATGAATCCGTCGATTCGTGTATCGCCCGCGTCGAGGAGGGCCCTCACCGCGGGCGGTGTGAGCTTGTTCCCGCACAGGACGGTGAAATTTCCGATATTCCTTTCGCGCGCGCGCCGCACCGTGACCGCCTCGGCCGGCGCCGTGGTCTCGAATCCCACGCTCAGGAACATCACACGCTCTCCCGGGTTCGAGACCGCCAGGTCGAGCGCGTCCAGTGGAGAATAGACCACTTCCAGGCGCATGCCGTTCGCCTTTTCGCGCGCGAGCGAGCCGTACGACGACGGCACCTTGACCATGTCGCCGAAGGTCGCCACGATAACACCGTGGACGCGGGCGATCTCGATGGCCCGGTCGAGGTAATCGTTCGGCGTCACGCATACCGGGCAGCCGGGCCCGTCCACCAGGGATAGCTTTTCAGGGAAGAGATCGCGTACGCCGGTGCGGAAATATTCCGTGGTGTGCGTACCGCAGACTTCCATGATGCGAAGCTCCCGCTCCAGACGGAGCGATCGAAACGCGTCAGCCAGCGATTTAATGCGTTCGTCATTCATTATACAGGAGCTCCCTCGCCACGGCTATCTGGCCGAGCGCGATACAGCCGTCGTTAAAAGGTATTTTTTTCGGAAGATGTATGTCAAACCGTTTTTCCCTCAGGCCATCTATGATAAGCCCGAGCAGCAGACGATTCTGGAAAGCCCCGCCGGAAAGCGCCACGTCGTTCAGCCCGCTCTCCTCCCGTATTCGCCTCGCCGTTTCCACAGCTGTCCGGGCCAGCGCGGCATGGAACGCGTATGCCGTTTCGTCGACGCCCGCTCCCGCGCGGCGCAGCGTCACGATATGCTCCACTATCGATTGCGTCGGTATCACCACCCGCTCCGTTCCCGACAGCGGTATCGCCCAGCCGTCGTCACGCCGGCCCTTCACCCCCCGGAACGCAGCTTCTTCCAAAAGCATCGCGGCCTCAGCCTCGGCGCTGACCGTTTCCGTTAGCCCGAGAATCGCCGCCACCCCGTCGAAGAGCCGCCCGCTGCTGCACGTCGCCGGGCAATTGATGTTTTTCTCGATCAGTTCGCACGCCATGGCCGTTTCATCGTCTCTGCGCATTAACGGATACTCTTTTCCATAGAGACCCTACAGCAGCGCGACGCCGATCTTCCATAC
>JAGODA010000265.1 GCA_017998475.1 Spirochaetota bacterium
GTATCCACCTCCTGTAAAGATGTTCGCATGCGGAATACCCGGTACCGACCTCTGCGATCGCAACGAACGGGACTCCCGGTCCGGTCGCCGAACGCCGGGGCTCGTTCAGTCGAATGGCCCCGTGCCGGCGTTAAAGCGGTCATAGATCGTCAGGGCCGTAAGAAGCGCGCCCGTAAAGACGGCGATCCAGTAACCGAAATGGTCCGGAAGACCGATTCGATTGAACGAATGGGTCATCGCAAGGATCAGCGAAAGACTGATAATCGAGAAAAGTGCTGTGTTGAGCGCGTTCATAACCATCCACACCCTGCACTGGAATCATCATTGATGCCGGGGGCCGGTGCGAGCGCACACCTTTCCGGGCATCGGAAAACGTGCGGTGCGACAGACTATGGTTGTGGACGATTAGAAGAAGGTGCCTTTACTGAAGACGGGGAACTTGAAGCCGGGTTCAAGGGATTCCCGGACGGGGTACAGCGCCCAGGCTTTTGATGTGCAGAGCGCTAACAGCGGGATTGACAGGTCGCCGCAATCCGCATATTCATGCCTGGTCGCGTTTCCGGCGGATGAGCTGGAGTCTTCGGCGACAACATTTTCCTCGACGCCGCCGCATCCTGCCTCATATGAGATCTGACGTGTATCACGGGCGATTTCAGCGAGTGAAACCGACGGTAAAAGAATGAGACACAACGCGAATAATGATATTATTTTTTTTAACATACAATCGCCGAACGTCTCTACCGATGTACGAACAGAAAAGGAGCGGCTATAGTTTTTGCAAGCTTTTTATAGGTTACCTGCCGCCTTTTCGGCGTTTTATATGGCGGAGCTTCTGCCACGTCCCCTGTACGATTTCACGACCAGCACGGCCACACCGAGCGACAGGAAAATCAGCAGTACGTCTCCCGCCGCGAGCATATAGTTTCTCTTCGGGATGTAATCTTTCGCGAGAATCACCACGAGCGAAGCAATTGTCGTGATGAACATGAAGATTCCCGGGATGAGGGCGAAAAGGTGCTTCTTGCCTCTCTTCAGCAACCACATGCTTATCGTGATAAGGGTGAGCGCCGCCAGCAGCTGGTTGGCGGAGCCGAAGAGCGCCCAGAGCTGTTTGAATGCGTTGAAGTAGGCCAGTATGAACATGAGCGCCACGCAGAGGAAGGAGTTGAAGATATAGGTTCCGAGCAGCTTCGGCACATTTTTAAAAAGCATGCGCCATAGCTCCTCCAGGAGATACCTGTTCAGCCTGACCGCCGTATCGAGCGTGGTGACGACGAATCCCTCCACCATAAGGATGCCGAACACCGCCCCGTAGATGATTGGCAGGCCGAATGAGCTGTTGAGCAGGCCTCCCATGCCCAGCGCGAAGGCAAGGATCGGGTTCGATTTAACGGCCGGGTCGGCCGGAAACACGATCGATTCCAGCTTGTCGAACTGGAGGCCGTAACCGACGGCGATGACGACGCCGAGGGCGAGCAGCGCCTCGAGCGCCATGCCTCCGTAGCCGACGACTTTGGCGTCGGGGCTCTCCTTCGATATCTGTTTCGCAGTCGTCCCTCCGGCTACGAGCGCGTGGAAGCCGCTGATGGCGCCGCAGGCTATGGTTATGAAGAGTATCGGCCAGACGTATCCCAGGTGAATGTTACCGCTGGAAATATTCGACAGCGGTGCGTTTATCGTCGCGCCGCCGGCCCCGAGCACAATTGTGCCCCCTATCATACCGGCAATTCCGCCGTACAGCAGGAAAGAGTTTGTGAAGTCGCGCGGTTGGAGAATAAGCCATACTGGAATTCCGGCCGCGATAAGGGTGTATATAGAAAGGATTATCATCCAGATGGTAGTGTCGATTTTAATCGGATATATAAGCCCTATTTCAATGGAGACCGCGCAGACGAAAAGAGCGAGCACGGACACCGCTAGAGTGTTTATCCCTTTCTTGTAGAGCAGAAAGCCGATCACCGGCGCGCATCCGGTGATGATGATCACCGATGTCGATGCGATGCCTCCCACGACAGCGTAGGTAACGCCGTTTTCGACGACCGTCTGGATCTGGGTCGCGGTAACGCCGAAATGCTCGAGGGGGTATTTCGACGACAGCGCCGTGGTGGTGAGGGTGAGGAACACCGATGTGACCATGAGCAGCATGATGATCGTAAAACTGATGAAGAGCAGGAACCCGGTTTTGCCGAATGTCCTCTCGGCGATCTCCGCGATGGACCTTCCCTTTTCCCTCATGGAGGCGAGAAGGGCGGAGAAGTCATGCACGGCGCCGATGAAAAGCGTGCCTATGATTATCCACAGCCATACGGGCAGAAAGCCGAAAACCAGCGCGACGGTCGGGCCGATGATCGGTCCGCCGCCGGCGATAGAGGCGAAGTGGTGGCCGAATATCACGAACCGGCGTGTGGGCACATAATCGACCCCGTCGTTTATCTCCACGGCGGGGGTCACATGGCTGCCGTCGACGTCGAAAAGCTTTTCGATGTAGGGAGCGTAAAAACGATATCCCAGGTACAGGATCGCGGCGGAGACGACGAGGATTGCAAGAACGTTCATGGTATGCCTCCCGGTACGGTGTCGAAGAACCGGACGCCGCAAGGATGGCGGGTGGGTTACGGTTCGTCAAGAAAATTTGAAATCGGTAAAATGTGTTGACAGGCATAATAGACTCTATGAATATAATTCATTTAATGAACGCTATTCTTGTTTCTTGAAAACGGGAGGATCTATGGCTGTGCTCGCCGGAATGCTTCTGTTCTACCTGCTTTTCCCCGTGGTTGCTATCCAGCTCTGCAAAAGGTACTCATTTATCGACAAGCTCGGGGCCGTTGTGATCTGCTATGTGGCGGGAATCATCGTCGGAAACATCGGTGTCATTCCGTCCGATTTTTCCAAAGTCCAGCAGCCCCTCATGCTGGTCAACATCTCGCTCGCGCTGCCGCTCATGTTTTTCTCGCTGGACATCCGCACGTGGTCGCGCCTGGCAGGAAAATCACTGCTGTCATATTCCCTGCAGGTGGTCGCCATCATCATCGTGGCGGTAGCCGGATACTTCATCTTTTCCGGTATCATCGGGCAGGAGACCTGGAAACTGGCGGGTATGTTCATCGGCGTCTACACGGGAGGGACCGTAAACCTGGGGGCGATCGCGACGGCGCTTCAGACCGATCAGACGCTCTATATCGCCGCGCATACCTCCGACCTCGTGGTGTCCTCGGTGTATCTGCTCTTCCTCATGACGATAGGGCAGCGCATTTTTCTGAAGTTCCTGCCGGCATTCAAAAAGGCAGAAACATCCGGCGGCGATCAGTCCTTTTCCTTCGACTCGTATGAGGGGATATTCTCCCGTGCAATTTTCCCGCCTTTGCTGGGGGCCTTCGGGCTTGCCCTTCTCATCTTTGTTGTCGGTGGCCTGTCATTCCTCGTCTTCGGCGAGGATACGGCCTTTGTCGTGGCGATACTCGTTATCAGCTCGCTGGGGATAGTATTTTCGTTTATTCCCGCCGTAAGGAACATCAAAATGACCTACCAGGCGGGCAATTATTTTATCCTGATCTTCAGCCTGGTCGTCAGCTCCATGGCGGACATGAGCAAGCTGGTAACGACCGCGCCGATAATGCTGGTGTATGTGACTTTTACCATCGTCGTCTGCCTGGTGTTGCATGTTCTGATGGCGGGAATCTTCAAGGTCGACGCCGATACGGTTATCGTGACATCCGTTGCCGGTATCTGTTCGCCGCCCCTGGTCCCCATGGTGGCGTCGGCGCTTAAGAATCGCGAAGTGGTGATTACCGGCGTTGTTACCGGGATAATCGGTTGGGTAATCGGTACTTACCTTGGGATTGCCGTCGCTTATATCCTGCGCTCTATACCTTTATAATTATATAACCGGAGTTGCCTGCGGCGCGGTCTGATCGTGCCGCGGGCCTCCTTTTGTCAGCGCACCGCCGGACAATCCTGTTCGGGCGGAGCGGACGGCCGTGTACGTGCGTGTAGATATCCGATACCAGGAGGTACAATGATCACACCATTCATGATCCTTTTCTTTATCCTGTTTCCGGCTTTTGCAATTTATCTGTGTAAAAAAAGTCCGCTGATAGACAGGCTGGGCGCCGTGGTAGTGTGCTATATCGCCGGCATCGCTCTTGGCAACACCGGAGTGTTTCCCGAAAACTTCGCCGGTATCCAGGACGCGTTTATGACCGTTACGGTGCCGATCGCGCTTCCGCTCATGTTCTTCTCGCTCGACATGAAGCGATGGTCGAGGCTCGCGGGCAAATCGCTTCTTTCGTTCGGACTCCAGACCGTTTCGGTCATTATCGTATCGGTCGGCGGGTACTTTATTTTCCGGGACGCGATCGGTGCGGAATCCTGGAAGCTTGCCGGAATGTTCATCGGCGTGTATACCGGCGGAACGGTGAATCTCGCGGCGATCGGTACCGCTCTACAGGTCGACCCGGCGCTGTACGTGGCGTCGCACGCATCGGACGTTGTGGTGTCCTCGGTGTACCTGTTGTTCCTCATCACCGTTGGACAGCGCGTCATACTGAAGTTCCTTCCCGCTTTCAGTGCCGCCGGAAATGTTTCCGAGGACATATCGATGGAAGGGATGAATTC
>JAGODA010000007.1 GCA_017998475.1 Spirochaetota bacterium
GGCCGTCGATCGCTGCCGGTCCAAGGGTTATTCATTCCCGCGCATCACCTCGTGGATCAGGGCGAACAAGAAGGACTTCGAGCTGGTAAAGGAAATGAAGATCGAGGAGACCGGCATACTCACCTCTGTGTCGGATTACCACATCTTTCTGAAGCTCAACAAGACCCGCCGTGAGGCGATGGAGGAATACCTGGAGATCGTGTACGCCGCGCTGGAGAACAACATCATTCCGCGGCTTCATTTCGAGGACATAACGAGGGCGGACTTTTACGGCTTTGTCATTCCGTTCGCGCAGAAACTCGTCCGGATAATGGAGAAAGGAAAGATCCCCATAAAGATACGCCTGTGCGACACCATGGGTTACGGAGTGACCTATCCCATGGCCGAGCTGCCGCGGTCGGTGCCGAGGATGATACGCGCGATGATCGACGAAGCCGGAATGCCCGGCGAGCTCCTCGAGTGGCACGGTCATAACGACTTCCACCGCGGCTTCACCAACGCCACCTACGCGTGGATGTACGGATGTGAGACGGTCAACACGACGTTGCTGGGTTTTGGCGAACGTACGGGAAATACGCCGCTCGAGGCGATGGTCGTTGAATACCTGTCGCTGACAGGCGATGACGAAGGAATAGACCTCACGGCGATCACCGATATGGCCCACTACTTCGAGTCGATCGGTTTCAAGATACCCGAGAACTATCCCTTCGTGGGAGCGGACTTTAACGTGACCCGGGCGGGCATTCATGTGGATGGGCTCATCAAGAACGAGGAGATTTACAACATCTTCAATACCGAGAAGCTGCTCAAACGTCCGATCGCGATCGCCATAACCGACAAGAGCGGGACGGCCGGGATAGCACGCTGGCTGAACAGTCATCTCGGGCTGGCCGGCGAAGGCGCCATCGACAAGAAACACCCCGGCGTCGTCGGCATGCACAAGGAGATTCTCAAGCAGTACGAGGCGGGGCGCGAGACATCGATGTCGAACGATGAGCTCGAGAAACTGGCCAGAAAGCATCTGCCGGTATATTTCATCTCCGACTTCGACCGCATCAAATTCCGCGAAAAGAAGTACGCCTTTTCACTGCTCGAGCGTTTTCTGGAAAACGCGGATATCAGGTCGATGCAGCGTGAAAAACAGGAGGCGCGGCTTCAGGACCTCGTGGACGAATATCCTTTTGTGTCGTTCGCGTATGTCGTCGATACCAGCGGCGACAAGGTGACACGGCATATCACACAGCTGTCGGACAAGTCGAAGTACGACAAGAACCTCATCGACAAGAACTATGCCGATCGCGACTGGTTCATCAATGTCGTGAAGACGGGCAAGATTTATGTGTCCGACATCTTTACCTCGAAGATTACCGGGAGTCTCATGATAACGGTGTCCGGCCCGATCAGCGACGAGAACGACAAGCTGATAGGTGTACTCGGTCTCGACATCCGCTTCGAGGACGTCGCAAAGATCGAGGATATGGATGTGAGCGAAAGCGCTGGCAAGAATTAGGAGTTACCGGAAACACACGAGGAGGCCCGGTGTTCGCCGGGCCTCCTCGTTCAGAGCGGCCCGGCGGTAAGAACCTGGCCGAAGATGTGGACTTACATATAGCGCTCGATCGTGTCCATAAGGGCCTCTTCGAGATCGGAAAGGCACGAGATTCTCTCCTCGAAGCTCAGTGAATCGAACGAAGGAATTGTCACGTCCTCTCCGGTCATTTCCGTGGAAACACTCACCGAATCGCCCGTTGTATCGATGGATATCGCCGCGGAAAGCGTGATCAACGCTCCGTTGCGCCTTCGCCGTATTTTGACGTTGAGAAGCGTGTTCATCGCGATTCAACCCGTTTCCTTCCGGGGTCGGCATGAGAAGAAATCCAGGATGGAATTTCGTCCCTCAACAGCCGAAGGTCCCCTTCGCGGGTCAGATTGTGGTCGCCGTCGGGGACCACAACGACCTTCCGCTCGACAGCGAGCACATCCCGCAGAATGCCCGCGTTGCGAACGTTTACGACGCGGTCTTCGGCGCCATGTATAACGAGTGTCGGCACGGAGACCGAACGTACGGTAGATATCATGTCGAGAGCACGCGCTTCCCTGAAAAATCCGTTCCCGATGGGTATTCCGTCAACGATCGTATATCCGTCTTCAGGAAGGCCTGTAAGGTCGAGTCCGCCGGAAAGCGTATCGAGCAGGCCGCCGAGATCGACCGGGGTGGCGATGAGTGTAAGGGAGCGGAGGTCTTCAGGCAGTGACGCGGCGTAGAGGAGAGCGACCACACCACCCATGCTCGAGCCGACAAGGTGCAGGTGGCTGGCGCCGCGTGCCCGAAGGAACGCCACGGCCGATTCAAGGTCGCGGACTTCCCGCAGTATGGAGAATTTTTTGAAGCTCTCCGGTATGCCTGACACGAAGGAGAAATCGAAGGTGAGGAGAGTAAATCCGGTACCCGTGATATCGGCGGCCAGGTTCACTATTTTATACGCGTCCTTCGAGGAAAACAGGCCATGGCAGAAGAGCACGGTCCCCCTGGAGTCTTCCGCTGGAGAGTACAGGCGTCCACTGAGCAGATCCCCCTGATCGTTATGGAATACGATATTTTCAGTTTTCATCTCGATTGAATGCCTGCCAGATTATAGCGCACCGAACGGACCGCTTCCGCGATGAAAAACAGACTACCGGTAACAGATCGGATGCTATTGGACAATTATAATTTTAAATTTATATTATTTTTAACATTGAATATGCATGAGCGATGGAAGAAGGTCGGTGTCGCCTTCTATGGTGATCGCACCAGGCGTATTTCAGGTTCGAAGTATCCGTCCGAAGATCGTCCGTCGATGACTGTGCGCGTGGGTGAGAGAACGAGGCCGGGCGCCTTCGATGTACCCGAAAGAGATGCACGGAAGACGAAGTACGTCGAAGAGGTTTTCGTAAAACCGGAGCCTGAAGACGGTGAAAGAGCGTTTGCGTCGTTCTTCATTTCGTAGATGTTTATCCTGATCGCGTCGTCGCCCTCCGCGGTGTATATCCCCTTGAAAACGACAGCGCTTGTATTGAGATGGATGACGCAGAGGGACTGGTAATTTTTCTGAAACCTGAAGGTATAACCGTAGCCGCCCTTGTACAGGAGGCGCCAGGTTCCGTGAAGGCGCGATATGTCAAGCTTCCCCGCGGGATGCAGTCCCGTTACGGGCAGGAGCCAGAAGGACAGGAGAATGGCCAGCGTCCTTTTCATCTTGCGGGAACGATAAACCCGTGGTCGCACTTCCGCAATTCTTTTATTAATACCGTAAAACCTCTGGCTACACCGATACCGGCGGGCGTTCACCGAGGCGCCGGACTATGTCGGCGCTTATGTCGGCTAAGCGCTCGCAGCCGGTGAGTATCATGGCCTGCTCGAGCTCCCTCCTGAGCGAGTTTAGGTAGAAGCTCACTCCCCGCGGACCCATGCCTACGGCCGCGATGGCGATCGGGCGCCCGATGAGCACGTAATCCGCGCCCAGGGCAAGCGCCTTGAGCACATCTACACCGGTGCGGAAGCCGCCGTCTATCATGATACGGATGCGTCCGCGGACCTCCCGTACGATTTCCTCGAGGACGTCCATGGTCCCGGCCATCTCGTCCAGCACCCGGCCGCCGTGGTTGGATATGACAATGCCGTGAGCTCCGGTCTCGACGGCGAGTACGGCGTCGCGAACGGTCATTATCCCTTTTAAAATAAAGGGAGCGCGCGTGGATCCGATGAGCGCGCGGAGATCGGACGGGCTCTTGGGGCCCACGGCCTGGTTTTTCATGGTCATGGTCTTGAAGACGACGGCGTCGATGTCCATTCCAACGGCGACGGCGTTTACCTTCTCCGCGGCCTCTATCCGCAACATCACCTCTCTGTTGTCGGCCCTGGGCTTGAATACGGGAACGCCGGCGCCCGATGCTTCCTGAAGAGCCTGTATGCCGATCTTGTATTTGTCGGGCGTCGCTCCGTCGCCGACGAAAGCGATGGTGCCCGCCTCGATACAGCCCTGTATGACCGCGCGGTTGTATTCCAGCTCGTCCATGGCGCCGCCCATGTTGGTGACGCTTCCGGTGATCGGGGCGGCCATGACGGGCAGTGCGAGAGGAGTCCCGAAAAACGACGTGGAGGTATCGGGCTGCGTGACGGCGTGGATGACGCGCGTATTGATCTTGTAGCCCTGAAAGGCCTCGCTGTTGCGCCTGAACGAGGCACCGGTCCCGGCGCCGCCCATCCCGGGTACCCCTGTCGGGCAGTCCCTTCCATCACAGGTCTTGCACGCGTAACAGGCCTTCTTGAAACGCTCGCGCGCCGCGACCCGGATGACCTCCATGGAGAGTTCCGCCTCCTCGAAGACCTCGATGGTGAGGGCCTCGCGGCAGCGTCGGACAGCCTCCTCGGCCTCGGGGAGGGTGTCGGCGACGGCTATGATATGACCGGCCTTCTCCACGTTGGAGCGCGGCTCGACTACGCGGTCTCCCGGTTTGACGTTAATGAATATCTCGGCGATGCCGGGAATTTTCAGCGCGTCCTCGATTCCGGCGACACGGCGGACAATGCCGGGACGGGTTATGATCGCCCGCTCGATGGAAACCCGGTGGTGAAGCGGCTCGAGATTGCCTGGCTCCTGGCCCAGGGCGATCTCGATTGCGGCGCGAATGAGATCGACGCCGGTGGAAAGAGGATAGGTATAGGCGGACATAAAGCCGCCCGAAAGACGGGCCGCGAGCTCGCCGATCATGGGGCCGTGGGGGGTAAGTTTGATGTCGCCCTTCGCGCATCCGTTTTCGATACCGAGAGCGCGGATTCCCTTTTTCATCACCTCGCAGGCCGCCTGCTGCATCGCTTCGGGAAGCTGCGAGGGCATCGTATGACCCGTCTCCACAAAATAGGGAGCGCGCTCGATAATCCTGTCGGCTACGCCGGTTATGGTTATTTCGCCCTTATAGACGACCGCGTCGATAGAAAGTTCGGGGCCATCCATGAATTCCTCGATGATGAGCTCTCCGCTCGGAGAGGCGGCCTTGGCGAACTTGAAAGCGTCCGCGATCTGGGTTTTGTTGTCGATGCGCATAACGCCACGAGCTCCCATATTGTCGGTGGGCTTGAGCACGAGCGGGAAGGAGAGAAGCCGGCACGCCTTCTTGGCGTCAGAGAGCGACCATACGGGAAGGAAACTCGGGCACGGAACATCGTGGGCCGTAAAACGCATTCGCATCTTCAGTTTGTTTGTCGATGCCTCGGCGTCGTCGAATTTGATCCCGGGGAGGCCAAGGGCGTTGGCCACGGCAGCCACGGTCATCGAGGCGTCCGTGCCGACGGTGAGAACCGCGTGGATGGGTGTGATTTCGTTCTGCGTCTTCGCCACGCGCACCGAGCCCTCTATATCGCGGGTGGACATGACGATCGGGATATCGGCGTATTTCATCCCCAGGGCGTTGGGATTATAATCGGTTACGATGACCTGATGTCCCATTCTCTTCGCGGCCTGAACCGCGGGGGTTTGAAGAAGTCCTCCACCTATGATCATGATGGTCTTTTTCATGGGGCCCGCCTGTGCACGTATGGATTTTCCGGTGTGCCGGGTTATGTCACACTGTATCCATATTTTCGGCCGGGGGGCTCGATTTAATAATCATTTTAACGGAAGGGGCGCGGAAATAGTGAGCATAAACCGACTATCGCCACCATAATACGGGCCACCCCCGAAGGCGGGCGACGCGTTTGAGCCTACGGGCCGGGGTGACGCACATCGGAAAACCCACCTTGTCGAGTACGGGAAGGTCGGCCGCGGCGTCCGCGTAATAGAAGGCGTCTTCGAGCGAGCTGCGGCTGGACGCGCAGTAGAGTATCACGCGATTGAGCTTTTCGGCGCCGTAACAGTATTTTCCGGCAAGTCTGCCGGTCAATACGCCGTTGTGGGCCTCGAGCGAGGTGCAGATGCAGTCATCCATGCCGAGGTGCTTTCTGACGGGTTCACAGATGTAGGTTGTGGAGGCGGAGAGGATGACGGTTTTACCTCCATTGGAGCGATGAAATTCGACGGCCTCCCGGGCCTCCCGGCGAACACGGTGTATGAGCACGTCTTCGAAAAACCGCGCGCAGAAATCGCGGATCTTCTTTTCGGGCCAGCCCCGGTATTTCATGATCCAGCGACCCACGATTTCGCCGCTGTCCGTAAATCCGGCCCGGTAGAGGAGCGACGAATAAATACCATTCACCAGTTCGCTGTGACTGAGCAGGCCGTTTTTATACGAGTAGCGGACGAGGTACCGGCCGCTGCTGCCCGAGAGGAGTGTGTTGTCGAGGTCGAAAAACGCTATGTATGGTTTCATGCCTGCCCCGCTTTGGATCTCACAATGATGCGGACCGGGGATGTTTTGTCCATATTTTTGTGAACGGGAGAGCACACCCTTTTTTTTATATTTACGTTGACAGGTACCCCCATGCTCAGATAACCTGTGGTTTTAAGATGAACGGGCTCAAGCGAAAAGACCTACTCGATATACAATCCCTCAGCACCGAGGAAATATCCCTTATCTGTCAGTCGGCGCGTTATTTCAAGGACCTTTTCACGCGCTCCGTTAAGACCGTGCCGATCCTTCGGGGGAAGACCGTATGCACACTGTTTTATGAACCGTCGACCAGGACCCGGATCAGCTTCGAACTGGCGGCGAAGCGTCTCTCGGCCGATATGATCAATGTCGCGGTGGCGACCTCGAGCGTGGTGAAGGGGGAGTCGCTCATCGACACGGTGCACACGATGGAGGCCATGAAGGCCGATTACATCGTGATGAGACATGCGGCGTCGCTGGCGCCGCATTTTTTATCGAAAAACATCGAGGCATCGGTTATCAACGCGGGCGACGGCTTTCACGCACATCCCACGCAGGCCCTGCTGGACACCTATTCGATACTCGAAAAAAAAGGGACTCTCGAGGGGTTGCGCATTGGAATCGTGGGGGATATAAAACATTCCCGGGTTGCGCGCTCGGACATCGAAGCGTTCAAGCGCCTCGGGGCGCGAGTGGTGCTGTGCGGACCGCCGACGCTGGTCCCCGACGAGTTCAGGATCTACGACGTGGATATCTCCTATAACCTCGACGAAATACTGCCGGAGCTGGACGTAATCAACATGCTGCGCATACAGCGCGAGCGTCAGAAAGGCTCGCTCTTCCCATCGCTGCGCGAGTATCATCAGCAGTACGCGCTCACCGAGGATCGGCTGGGACGGTGCAAATCGGACATCATCGTGATGCATCCGGGACCCATCAATCGCGGGATCGAGATCGACCACCGGGTTGCCGACAGCCCCAACTCGATCATCAACGAACAGGTCACAAACGGGGTCGCGGTCCGCATGTCGATATTCTACCTGCTCGCCGGGGGGACCCCGCTCGAGGAAATCGATAAGGTATAGCAATGGCGATAATAATAAAGAACGGCAGGGTGGTCGATCCGGCCTCAGGTCTGGACGAAGTCATGGACGTTCATATCACCGGGGAAATCGTCTCGAAGATCGGCCAAGATATCCCGGTCGAGCCGGGATGCGAGCTCATCGACGCCGGTGGATGCGTTGTGCTTCCGGGGCTTGTGGACATGCACGTGCATTTCCGCGAGCCGGGAAGCGAGGACAAGGAAACCATCATCGGCGGATCGACCGTGGCGGCGAAGGGGGGCTTTACCTCGGTGTGCACCATGCCGAACACAACGCCGGTCATAGACAATCAGGCCCTGGTTCGCTTCATCAAGCTCGAGGCGGAGAAGGGCCCGATCAACGTGTTCCCTATAGCGAACATCACCAAGGGGGCGCGCGGCGAGGAGATCACCGAGATGGGCGAGCTGGTGAAGGGCGGAGCGGTCGGCTTCTCCGATGACGGAAGGCCGGTGCTGAGCTCAATTCTCATGCGGCGCGCGCTCGAGTACGCCCGGATGTTCGACGTTCCCATCATCTCTCACGCGGAGGACACCCTTCTCTCGGACGAGGGCATCATCAACGAGGGGGTCACCTCGACCCTGCTGGGCCTGAAGGGAATACCGCGGGAGGCGGAGGAGGTGATGATCGCGCGCGACGTGCTGCTGGCGCGGCTCACCAGGGGACGGCTGCATATCGCGCACGTATCGTCCGCGGGTTCGATAGAGATCATCCGATGGGCCAAGTCACGCGGCGTACAGGTGACCTGCGAGACGGCCCCCCATTATTTTTCGCTTACGGACGCGGCCGTGGAGGAACACCTCTCCATGGCGAAGATGAACCCGCCGCTTCGCACCGAGGAGGACCGCGTGGCCATGATCGAGGGACTGCGCGGCGGCGTCATCGATGTGATCGCGACGGACCACGCGCCGCACCTCATGAACGAAAAGATGCAGGAGCTGGAATACGCTCCCTTCGGCATTATCGGCCTGGAGACGGCGGTCCCCCTTGTCATAACGGTGCTGGTCAAGCGGAACGGATTCTCCCTGGTGGACGCCTTCAGGCCCCTGACGATCAACCCCTCCAGGATTCTCGGGATATCCCGCGGAGAGCTGAGGGCAGGCGCGGCCGCGGACATCACCATCGTCGACCCGGAGAAACGAATAGTTGTCGACGATTCCTTCCTGATCTCCCGTTGTAAGAACACGCCGTTTATGGGAGCGGAGCTCTCAGGTTCCGTGGAGTATACGATCTGTTCCGGGAAAGTGGTGTACACCCGCGGGCGCTGACCGTACGCCATCTAAAGCACTACATCGTCTGTTTTATATATCGCGAAAGCGATTCCGATGCCTTCAGGCGCGCGCCGTGCGGATACAGGCGTCATGCCGTCTCAGGGGAAAGGCACCCGCACGCTGAACCTCGTTTCCTTATCGCGCGAAAGATCCACATCCCCCCTGAGCTGTCTGGCCAGCATTCGGACAAGCCCCAATCCCAGACCCGGCGAAGCCGAGATATCGAAATCCCCGGGGAGGCCGGGGCCGTCGTCGGCCACCCCGAGCAGCAACGTGCTCTCGGCGAGCTCGAGTGTAATCCGAAGTGTGCCGCCGCGTTCCCCGCCGAAGGCGTGTTTGATCGAGTTGGTGACGAGCTCGTTTACGATGATGCCGAGGGAAGCGGCCCTCTTGAAGTCTATACCGGCCTGGGCCATCGAGAAATGCAGGCTGATTCCCGTTCCCTCCTCGATGTGTGTTCTCACAAGCGACCGGACAATCTGTTCGATGTAGGAGTCGAGGCGTATACGATCGCCCCCCTGCGAATGGTGAAGGAGGGCGTAAAGCCCCGAGAGTGTGGCGATTCGATCACGTATTCTGCCGAGCGGCGCGCCGAGTTCCTCGCTGTGCGTCCTGTTGATTTCCAGGTTTACAAGCGAGGTGATCATGGCGAGGCTGTTCTTCACGCGATGTTGAAGTTCGCGGAGCAGGAACTCCTTCTCTCTGAGCGAGCGCGCGAGCTCGATCTCGGCCCAATAGCGTTGAAGGGCCACCGATGCCTGCTTGACGAAGGCCTCGATGATGGATGTATCTTCGAGTGAAGAACCTCGCGGCGCTATCAGGAGGACATTCCCGTACAGGATATCCTGGCGGGCGAAGCCCATTCCGTACACGGTCCCGATATCGAGCAATCTGTCGATTGCCCGGCATACGAGCTCCGGCAGGGTCCGGCCCGAAAGCTCATAAAAACCGTTGGGACCTATCTGAACGCGCTGACGCAGGAGTTCATTCCTGTGCTCCGCCGGCATGGGTGTCCGTAATCCCACGGGGCTCCTTCCGAGCAGCTTCATCACGGAGTCGACCACTCCTCTCTCGCCGGCGACAGCCCGCACCACGGTCGTTCCATCCTCGGGGTCGAACTCGTTGACCAGTATCCTGTATCCGGGCAACAGCTCCTCCAGGGAGCGCGCGATATACTCGTATATGTCGAGATGCGCCGGCAGGTCGATGAAGCCCATCGCCGTGCGGGACAGGAACGCCATATCCGATGAAAATCTGCCGATCTTCTGTTCGGCGGCGCGACGCTCGCCTTCCTTGCGCGCGTACTCCATCCGTGAGAACAGCAGGGGCGCGATATAGCGTACCATCTCCTCGAGGTCTTCCAGGTCGCGGTCGTCGTATCCACCGGGCCTGTTGGCGAGTGTGATTATGCCGATCGGTCTGTCTCCGTACATGACGGGAGAGCAGATGGCGTTGGAAAGCGCCGGGTGGCCGGCGGGAGCGGAAAGGCCGTCATTGCGGTAGAAGGAGTGACCATCGGCCAGACACCTGCCCCACAGGCCGTTCCCTGTCGAATGGGGGAAGTCGCGGTCCGCGGCATGGGCGCCGCAGGAGCCTTCGTTCGCTCCGATCATGGAGACATTGACGAGCCGCTCTTCCGCGTCCAGATAGCCGAAGATACCGAGGCGGCTTTTCAACATCTCGCGGACAACCTCGAGGATGCCGTCGTAAATCTCGTCCCCGGGCACCGTCAGAAAAAGCTGTGCGATCCTGTTTCGAAGGTAGAGCTTCTTCTCGGAGGCAAGCAGGCGCTCTTCCGCGCGCCTGGTTTCGGTGATATCGCGCATGAAAGCTCCGATACCCGTACCGCCTCCGTCGAGGAGAACCGGGAACTTCCTGGATTCGTACACCCTCCCGTTACTATCCTCCACGCTCACAAGATGGCGGTTTAGCCGTATCGCCTGTCGATCGGTGATGAGGCGGCTCTTCGCCGCTTCCTCTCCGAGAAGTACGGAATCCGTTTTGCCGATCAGATCCCGTTCTGGTTTACTGAAAAAATCCCGGCACGCCCGGTTTACCATGACGTACCTGAGGCTATCGTCTTTTATATAGGCGATATCGTCGGTGGCATCGAGCAGAGTTCTATAGAGGTCGAAGCGTATCCCATCGGTTTTCGGACCCGTTACGGTTTCCTCCGGGGGTTCTGTCCGCGCGTGGCGACCGGATTGCGCCGCATGTTTTTGCGGGTGTCCGGCGGCGTAAGGAGAAGCGGAATGCAGCCTGAGAGCCGTTTGCACCGAATGAACGAGCGCGTCCGAGCGCATGTTCTTATCGATAAATCCGTAGACCGGTGCATCCGTTCCGGTCAGGCCGATAATCGGTTCATGTAGAGAACAGAGCACCAGTAGCGGAATGACGGGACTCTTCGGTATTCTGGATACGGCCGATCTGAATTCGGAGTGCAGAAGAAACGCGTGATCGACGATCAGAAGCCCGATCGGCGTGTCGCGAGCCATCGCCGCGACGGTGTCACCGATGGTGGAAATCATGGAAACGGTGAATCCGGCGGATTCGAGCGCACCCTTAATTGACGATAAGGCGGCACTATCCGTCGAAGCGAGCAGAATGGAGTTGTTCTCGCTATCAGCCATCAGGGTATCGAGGGCGGCGTGGAGGACCTCCGGCGAAGCATACGGTAACTTTCTCCAGTCGCCGGTACTATAGTAACATTGTTATCGCAGATTGTGCAATAATTTTACCGGGAGAAGGGCGAAGGACGGGTAATAAAAATAATGAAAAGGGGGCCGAGTGGACGCGCAGGGCCGGAGCGGTGTATCCGCGCGCTTATACGATCTCGAGTGTTTTACAGGAGACGGTTGCGGTGCCGTCGGGATGCTCGACCACCCGCAGCACTTCAAGATGGGCGCGCATCGGGTTAAATTTGGGATTTCCCAGATCGAGGTCGACAGTGATTCTCTCCCCGGGGGAGAGAGGCGTCCCTGTTTCAATCCGCATTCCGGTGTGGCTCATGTCGATACAGCGCCCGGTATGTGTTCCCGGGGCCCCCTCGCGGGTAAAGGAAAGCGGGGCATCCATCTCCATGCGGATGTAATCGCGTCGTTCGTTGTGGTGAAGTCCCGACATTGGTAATTCCCCCTTTGTGTCCGTTTCGACGGCGGCCGCCGTGGGTTGTCCGAAATGCCTGTTTTTTTATCGGCATGCGGGCTTCATGATTTGAGTCACCTGTTGTACGGTACCGGGGGTCGAAATGCTATTGACTTTACCGTTCAGGACGACACAATCAAATATGGCGGGACGCTGACTCTCCGGTGTTCCGCGGCTAGGGGAATTTTCGTGAGAGAGACGAAAAAACAGCTCAAAGCACGGCTTGATGCGGCGTTCCACATCAGCTTTCAGGCCCTGGTGCATGTCGGCAGAGACGGGAGAATCCTCGCGATCAACACTCTGGCGCGAGAGCTGGTCCGAAACGTGTACGGAAGGGACGTCTATCCGGGAGAGGCGGCGGCCGGCATACTGCCCGCGGAGGATGCCGAGAACTTTACCGAGGGGTTCGTAAAGGCTCTCAGGGGTGTCGATTCTGAAGAACGGCTCTTTATTATCGTTAAGGGCGTGAGCGGAGAGGAGTACTGGCTTGAATACCAGCTCCGTTCCGTGCGAGTCGACGGGGAGGTCGAAAGCGTGCTCATGGCCATCGACGATATCACGAGGCGCAAGATAGCCATCGACGAGGTCGCCCGCAGCGCGCGGCGGTACCAGTCGCTTGTGAAGAACTCCTCCGACATCATAATAATTCTTAATAGGGAGGGTGGCGTTCGCTATGTCAGCGACAGCGTGGAGCAGATGCTGGGCTATCGGCCCAGGGAGCTTGTGGACAGGAACGTCGCGGAATGGATATTCCCTCAGGACCTGCGCGCGTTTCTCAACGCGCTCGAGCGGACAGTAACGGGCGGCGGAACGCAGTTCTTCACGCAGTTCAGGTTCAGGCATCGTAACGGAGAATGGGTGTTCTTCGAGGCCGTGGGAAACAACCTGCTCGATGACGAGACAATCCAGGGCCTGGTGCTCAACTGGAGGGATGTTACCGAACGCAAGCATTATGAGGAAATGCTGGCCAGGATCAGCAGGCAGAACGAGCTTATCCTGGAGGCTGCCGGCGAGGGCGTATACGGGATCAGCATGGACGGGCTCATCACCTTTGTAAACCCCGCGGCCGCGCGTATGATGGGAATGCGCGTGGAGGACATGATTGGCAGAAACCATCGCGAGGTGGTGCGGCAGAGCGACGAAAACCGCGCGCTGTGTCCTGAGGAAGAATGCCTGTATTTCGAGGCGATGCGCGACGGCAGGGTACATACCGGAGACGGCGTACTCTTCCAGCGCGATGACGGCTCGCTTTTCCCTGTACAGTATATTGCGACCCCGATACTCGAAAGGGGCCGGATCGTAGGAGCGGTGGTCACCTTCAACGACATTACCGAGCGGCGAAGGGCGGATGAGGACCTGCGCAGGGCCAAAGAGGAGGCCGACGCCGCGAATCGGGCGAAGAGCGATTTCCTCGCCAACATGAGCCACGAGATCCGCACGCCCATCAACAGCCTGCTGGGATTCCTCGAACTTCTGCTCGAAACCAGGCTGGACGCCACACAGCGGGAGTACGCGGGCATCATCAGGGAGAGCGGCCGCAACCTCCTCGAAATAATAAGCGACATCCTCGATTACTCGAAGATCGAGCGGGGCAGGATGGATATCGAGCACAGCGCCTTCCTCTCCCGGCCCTCGCTCGAGGGCCCGGTGGAGCTTTTCGCGGCGCGCGCATCGGAGAAGGGAATCCGCCTGGTCTCTTTTGTCGATCCGCTCATCCCGCGTACCCTCGTCGGAGACTCGCTCCGTGTGCGACAGGTGCTGAACAACCTGATCTCGAACGCCATAAAGTTCACGCCGGAGAATGGCGCCGTCACCGTCGAGATAGGCCTTAAGGAGAAGCGGGAAAACGGGTGCACGGTGTCGTTTTCGGTCGGCGATACCGGTATCGGGATCGCTCCCGACAAGCGGGAGATCATATTCGAATCGTTCAGGCAGGAGGACAATTCAATCGCGCGCCGTTACGGCGGCACGGGGCTCGGTCTGGCGATAAGCTCGAGCTTTGTGCGGCTTATGGGCGGTGAGATCGGCCTCGAAAGCTCCCGTGGTGCGGGCAGCAGGTTTTTCTTCGACATAAACTTTGGTACGACCCGGGACGATTCGGAGCGGTTATCGTTCAGTGATCGAATCGGAAACGCGCGAATTCTGAGGTTCGGCGGCGAATCGTCGCCACAGGAGGATATTCTCGGGCGCTACCTGTGTGCGCTGGGGATCGCGGTGGAGAATACCGGCCCCGAAGATTTCATGACGGCCGGGGAAGGGGCCGTTCTTTTCGCCGATGTGAGTATGCAGCCCGAGCGGACGGTACGGACCGTTATCGGGAGGGCCGGGGGGAATCCCCTTGTGCTGGTCGTTGGAGAGCGGCAGCGCGGTATCATCGAGACGGCGGGAGCGCCCCACCCGGTGATGCTCTGCATGCCGTTGACAGCTTCGAAATGCGTAGCGGCAATAATGAAAGCTCTGGGGCTGGAAAGCCCGGAAACCACCGGTTTGAATGACGGCGGAGAGATTATTTTTCCGGGCAGGGCGCTTGTAGCGGAGGACGCGCCTGCCAATCAGCGGCTCATACGCATCATGCTCGAGCGTCTCGGTTTGACTGTCAGCATCGCCCGCGACGGAATCGAGGCGGTGGAGATGTTCCGCGATGGCCGGTACGACATCGTCTTTATGGATATCAGCATGCCGGTGCTCGACGGGATAGAGGCGACGGCCCGAATCCTCGAAATTGAAACAAAAGAGGAACGCTCTCATACCCCCGTGATTGCCCTCACCGCGCGCGCCGTGAAAGGCGAGCGCGAACGCCTGCTGGCATCGGGGATGGATGACTATCTTTCGAAGCCGGTCGATATGGCCGCGCTCAGGAGAGTCGCGATGAGGTTTCTCAGTGGAGTGAATTCCGGGGAAGGAACGCGCCTAGGGAAGGACGAAGGCATCGTGAATCTCGATGAAACCGCTATATCGCTTGGAATAGAGCGCGCCGAACTCGAAGAAATGCTTCGCGACTTCCTCGACTCGTCCGGAGAGTATCTGTCGAGAATAGAGCGGTCCGTGACGGATGGTGACAGCGAAGATGTCCGTTTCGCCGCTCATTTTCTGAAGGGGGTGTCGTCGAACTACGGGCTGACGCTTCTCGCCACCCTTTCCGGGGAACTCGAGAGCGCGGCCGAGGAAGGGAGAACCATGATTTTCGTTGAGCTTGCGGATAGCATCCGCGGAGAGCTGGAAAGGCTGTGTGCGCTTGTGCGGGCACGCTGAGGATTCAGCGCCTTGTGCTGTTAAGGTAGACCTCGAGGTCGCCGAAAGAGATGTGCAGCCGGACACGCTCGTCGAAATCCACCAGGCTTACGAGTGTTCCGTAGTGTCTACCCGCGACGATGTTGACCTCTTTTTCCGTGAAGAGGCCCGCGATCACCGACAGCACCGCAGCATCCTCGGCGTCGACGGCGCCGAGCGAGCGCAGATCAAATACGATGTTGTCGTTGCGGACGAGCTTGAGGAACACCGCGTTGAATACCTTCCTGGCCTCGGCGAGCACCTCCCTGTCCTTGATGCCGGTTTTAAACGAGATAAGCGTAGTTCCTGTACCGCGCGAAAGGTTTATGTGCTCCGTGCGCTCGGCGGCCTCCTCGAGCTTCTGGATCCGGCCGATGCGGAGCGCCGCGTCGATCTTCTGGGTGAGCATGGCATACGTGTGAGGTTTGATGATGTAGTCGACCGCGCCCTGGCGCATGGCCGTTACCACGTCCTCTTTTTTTGACTTGGAGGTAAGCATGATGATGGGAATGCTTCTCGTGATCTCGTCTTTTTTCATCTGTTTGACGACCTCGAAGCCGTCCATATGGGGCATCATGATGTCGAGAAGTACGAGATCGGGGTTGCCCGTACGCGCCAGATCGATCCCCTCGCGTCCTGACGAAGCGACGACGACGCTGTGGCCCATCTTTTTTATCTGGGCTTCGAGGAGCTTGAGCGTATGTTTATCGTCATCTATGGCGAGAATGAGATACATAGGGGCCTCGTCATGTATGGCGTCCCAGTATCCTCCGGGGAAAACGCCCCCGTCAAGACCTTTTCCGCCGGCATGATTCCTGGCGGGCATGATGTCGGACCATTCGCGGAAGGCCTCAATCGACATGAAGCAGCAGGGACTTGAGATAGGATGTCTCGGGGCAGAAGACGCTGACCGGGTGGTCGGCCGGGTGCTGGCCGGCGTACAGAATCGAGACCGATCTGCCGGCGTCGGACGCGGCCCCGAAGACCACCTTCTGGAAGAGGTCCATGCCTATGAACCGGGAGCACGAGCAGGTGAGGATGAGCGAACCGGCAGGGCATTTCCTGATGGCCTGCAGGTTGATCTCCTTGTAGCCGCGGCACGCGGATGGTACCGACTCTTTGTTTTTCGCGAATGCCGGAGGATCGATGATGATGAGGTCGTGCGGGAGGACGTTATCGCGCAGGTATTCGAAGGCGTCCGCGGCAATGAAAGCGGAGCGGTCCTCGAGTGCATTCAGCCCGGCGTTGCGCCGCGCCATAGTAAGCGCCGGTTCGGAAACGTCGATCGATACCGCCTCGAGCGCGCCACCGGCGAGCGCCGCGACGCTGAAGCCGCCCGTGTACGAAAACAGGTTGAGTGCAGACCGGCCGGCGGCGATTCCCGCAACGAGCGCGCGGTTCTCCCTCTGATCGATAAAAAAGCCCGTCTTCTGTCCGCGGTGAACGTCGACTATGTAGTTCAGCCCGTTCTCCACGATCGGTATCTCCTCAGGGGTCGATCCGGTCACCTGGCCGATCCTGTCGGAAAGACCCTCGATCGAGCGGCCCGCGTGGTCGCTGCGCTCATAGATGCTTGATGGTGAAAAGACCTCGGCAAGCAGGCCGATGATGTCCTCGCGCATGCGTTCAATGCCCAGGGTGAGAATCTGGATTACCAGATGCCCGTCGTAGCTGTCCGCTATCAGTCCGGGAAGGAAATCCCCCTCGGAGAATACCGCCCGCCAGGCGTTCGTTCGTGATATCACCCCGGAGCTCCGGCGTTTATCACGCGCGACTATCATAAGGTGATGCAGGTGGTCGCGGTCGGGAAAGCGGTCTCCGAAGGAAAGCATGCGTACATTGATCCGGGAACGGCCGTTGTAGTAGCCGTACCCGATATGCCGTCCCGAGCCGTCGCGGACAGAAACTATGGAACCATCCGCTGCACCATCATCGACCCTCGAAACCGTACCGGAGAAGATCCACGGATGCCGGTTCAGGACGGGCTTCTCCTTTCCGGGACGCAGGAAGATGGTGTTGATTTCTCTCATAGCAGCCCGGTTGGAGTGCTCATACCGATTCCCCGCCCGAGGAGTTCAGGTTGTGCTTGCGATACTGCCCGGGCGAGACCCCCACGTGTTTCGAGAAGGCCGTAATAAAGGTCGTATTTGAGTTAAATCCCGCGGCGATTCCGACGGAGAGTATGGAGCGGTCGGGCTCCTCGACCAGGAGCTTTTTCGCCTCGTCGATCCTGTACTCGTTGACGAAGGTGCTGAAGTTCTTCCGTATTCTTTCGTTGAGAATCTGGGAGAGCTGGTGCGGGCTGATGCCGAGGTCGCCGGCCAGGTCCTTGAGGGAAAGCTCCTCGTCGGCGAAGGCCTTTTCGACCTCCATGATCTCGCGCAAACGCGCGAGAATGCGCTCAAGGTCCAGCCCGTGGAGGCGGGAGCGCTCGTAATGTGACTTGCGGCTTTCAATTTTAAGAAGCCTCATGTAGTCAGGATGGCGCTGGGTGGCCAGGTACACCAGACAGGTGAAGACGTTGGCCATGAGAACGGCGATTTTAAGCAGGCCGTTGGAAGCAAAGTCTCCCGCGATCGCGAGCATATTCGAGCTCACGATGGAAAGGGCGAAGAGATATCCCATACGCGAGAGACGGACGGCCCGGCCCGGAGTCTGAGGCCGCCAGATCGTGGCCATTGATACAAGCGTGGGGAGCATGGCAACAACAAGGTAGAGCTTCGGGAGCATGAACGAAGCGTAGACCAGCCGGAAGTAGGGAGGAAGCGATGCGAAACTCGAGCTCAGTATGGGGCGAAAATCGACATGCCGGTCGTCAGGAACAAGGCCGTCCACGGCCAGGGGAGCGGCCAGCAGAAGCACCGAAAGCAGGCTCGGCAGGAAGAGCAGGAGATACCGGCGCCGGAAGATAAACCGGTTAGATATGATCCACTTGTAGCGGAGCACCATGAGGGGAGGGACCAGAAAGATGATCGGAACCGGCAGCGTTTTCAGGTGATAGATGCCTTCGACGTGATCGAGGATGCCGGTGGAATACAAACTTATATGGAACAGCCACAGGCCGAGTCCCGCGAAGGAGAAGGAATACACCATATGAACCGGTTCCTTGCTCTTCTGTACGAACTGGCCGAGCGATATCACGAACGCAAAGAGCGCCCCGAAGAACATGAAAAAGTGTAAAATGGTCTCAGCCATATCCCTTGCCTGAATGCTCCGTGTTTCCTGATACGATCAGGCGACAAATGATACAATCTAAAAATGAGCACGGGGCCGAATTTCATGATTATAATCCTGAAACGAGGCCTTCTCCCGTGTTATAATCCGGGTAGACAAAATATAAAAATTGATGCTATTATTTTGTATTGATTGCCGGAGTGCCGCCGGCACGCGGCCGGTGATCGGAGTTTACAAACCCGGAGGTGGGAGTATGTCAGTCGATTATTCCAAAGAGTTTGACCGGTTTCTGGAGCGCGAAAAACATCTTGGCCTCATGGTGCGAAGCCGTGTTAAAAAATACGGCGACAAAAAAGTGGCCGTACGGCACAAGCCGCACGGGGAATGGATCCCGTACACCTGGGCGAAGTTCGGTTCCATGATCGAATCGAGCGCCAAGGCGCTGCTCGCACTCGGGGCGAAGGAAAACGAGATGGTCGGCATCTTCGCGGCCAACAGCGTCTGGTGGGCCGTGGCGGATTACGCCTGCTTCTGCATTCGCGCCTGCTCCGTACCCGTGTACGCGACGAACTCGGCAAAGGAGCTCGAGTATATCGTCAACGACGCCGGAATCCGTTTCCTTTTCGTCGGCAACCAGGAGCAGTATGAGAAGGCCCTCGAGGTCAAGAAGGGCTCCAAAGTCCTGAAAAAGATCATTGTCTTCGATCCAAAGGCCCAGATAAAGGCGGGCGAGGACGTGATGTATCTCGAGGATTTTATGGCCATGGGAGCGAAGGCCGGGAAGGAGGCGGAACTCGAGTCGCGGATCGCAAGGCTCGATTCGGAGGACCTCTCCACGCTCATCTACACATCGGGTACCACCGGAGAACCCAAGGGGGTCATGCTTACCCACAAGAACTGGCTGGCCATGCTTTTCTCCACGGGCTACCACATCCCGATCGTCGAATCAGACGTCAATCTCGCGTTTCTGCCGCTGTCGCACGTGTTCGAGCGCGCGTGGAGTTATTTCATCCTGTGCGGCAACGGAATGGTGGATTATTGCCACGACACCAAGGCCATCCTTGAGTTCCTCAAGGAATCCAGGCCGCACTATATGTGCAGCGTTCCGCGCATGTGGGAGAAGATCTACGCTATGGTGAAGGACGGTATCGCGAACGCCCCCGAAAAGAAGAGGAAGATATTCAACTGGGCTCTCGCGGTCGGCGGGGAATACCAGGGGCGAAAGCGCGATAAAAAGTTCGTCGGCCCGTGGCTGCGGTTCAAGCACGCCGTCGCCTACGCCCTTGTGCTCAAGAAAATCAAGGGCCTTTTCGGCGGGCGCAACAAGGTGTTCAACTGCGGCGGGTCGGCCTTTTCGGGTGAAATCGCCGAATTCTTCTTCAACGCGGGCGTGCTCCTGCTGCAGGGATACGGCATGACCGAGTGCTTCGTGATCAGCGTTGCGAATCCCGAGCACAACAAATTCGGCACCTGCGGACCGGTCGTTCCGCTGATGCAGGTGAGGATTTCACCCGAGGGCGAGATACAGGCCAAGAGCCCGAGCATGATGAAAGGGTACTGGAACAAGCCCGAGCTCACGAAGGAGATGTTTACGCAAGACGGGTGGATCAAAACCGGGGACGTCGGGTATATAGACGACGAGGGATATGTCACCATCACCGACCGGATCAAGGATCTCTTCAAGACTTCGGGCGGCAAGTACATTTCTCCCCAGCAGATCGAGACACTGCTCAAGGAAGACATTTATTTCGAACAGGTGGCGGCGATCGGAGACCAGCGCAAGTTTGTCTCGGCCCTCATAGTGCCCGGCTTCGAGCCTCTTGCCAACTGGGCGAAAAAGAACACTATATCGTTCTCTTCGCGCGAGGAGCTGTTGAAGCACCCGGAGGTCCAGAAGCTGTACAGGGAGAAGATAGATCACTACACGCGCGATCTCGGCCAGGTAGAAAAAATCAAAAAGTTCACGCTTCTTCCCAAGGAATTCACGCAGGAGGACGGCGAGATTACGGCCACCCAGAAGATCAAGAGAAAGGTCATCAATCAGCGTTACAGGGACATCATTGATGCCATGTATGCCGAGTGATCGGCGCTCCTCCAGGCGCTGATTTCCCATATATAAGGGCGGGACCGCGGTCCCGCCCTTTTTCTTTGTCTTGACTTGCGCCGCGCGTCCATGGAACATATGCAGGCGAATTGCGCGCCTGTGGCCGCACAGAGGCCATTCCGCGGGCGTCGGGTCAAGAACTATGCGAAAGAGCCACGGACATCCCAAGGGCCTGGGCGGGTCGCTCCGGAAAACGAAGGACAGCGGCGCGAGCGCGGACATCTGGAAACGCGGACGTATGCTCCTTGCAGCGGCGGCGTTTATCCTGCTCGCGCTCACGATGATACGAACATGCGGGCCCTGTACAGGGCGTTCCGAACGCGAGGCCGCCGACACCACCGTTATGGAACCGCCGGCTAAACCCGGGCTTATAACGTCGCGAAACAAACGAACAGGCAGGTCGGAAGCCGTGCCGATCGACGAGGACAGGGACATTACAGAGGAAGCCCCAAAATACGAAGGTCCGGTCGACCTTGGAACTCAGATAGAAATAATCGCCAAATAGGCGCGGCAGGGGCCCGGGCCGGTTCTATATACCCCCGGTCCCCGATCGATTCCCTGGGCGGTCATGGGCCGATGGTGTCAGTGAGCGCGAAGCCCCACGCGGTCAAATAGTGGAAGGAGGGTGTAACGATGAAATCGTCTGTGAGATTTATTCGAATCCTTATCGTTGTGGCGGCGCTCGCCGCGGCGCTGTTTTTCGGAGCGGCGTGGTATTTCAGTTCGGTTCTCATGAATCCGGGGCCGTTCCAGTGCACGAAGGAGCACTTCGTGTTCTGCGGCGACCCGATGGAGCAGGGCATCCCTTTCGAGAGCGTCGAGTTCAGGAGTCCGGACGGTCTCTCGATACACGGATGGTATATGCCCGCCGGGGTGTCTGCGAAGGCCGTGATTTTCGCGCACGGGCGCGGCGCGAACCGAAACGAGGGAATGCGATTCGCGCGGCCGCTTCACGACGCGGGATTCGCGGTCCTCGCCTTCGACTTCAGGCACTGCGGTGAGAGCGACAGGTCTTTCAATTCAATGGGTTTCCACGAAAAGAAGGATATCATCGCGGCCGTTGACTTCCTCGAAAAAAGAAAGGGCATGAAACGCATCGGCCTGATGGGCTGGTCGCAGGGCGCGGCCACCGGCATTCTCGCGATGGCCGGGGATACCCGTATTCGGGCGGGCGTATTCGAGGGAGGCTTCGCGAACGCCTCGGACGTGATCGCTGAAGGAGCCGCACGTGATTTCGGTCTGCCCAGGAGGCCTCTGGTACCCTTCGTTCTCTGGCTGTACGGGCTTCGCGGCGAGCTCGATACGGCCGAAATGAACGCCGAGGACGTCATCGGGTCGATCGCTCCGAGGCCGGTCTACATAATCCACGGCGACGCCGACACCATGGTGTATTATCATCACGGCGAGCGTCTGTACGCCGCGGCGAAAGAGCCCAGGATGATGTGGACGGTGAAGGGAGGTCCGCACGTTGAGTGCTGGCAGATGGACCGCGAGAGGGCAGAGAGAACGGTGCGCGAATTTTTTGTTAAGAATCTTTGATTATACTCTTGTGATACCGCGGGTCTGTACGTAATGAGCGAGCGAACTTACAGCGTCTCCGAGATCACCCGGATGCTCAAGAGGAGCATCGAGGGAAATCCGGAGTATACCGGCGTATGGGTGAAGGGGGAGCTTTCCAATGTCACCTATCATTCCTCGGGGCACATTTATTTTACATTGAAGGACGAGCAGGCGGTGCTCTCCTCCGCATTTTTCAAGTACGCGAATAAAAACCTTTCGTTCAGGCTGGAAGAGGGTATGAGCGTGCTCGCGCTGGGGTCGCTCACGGTTTACGAGAAGCGCGGCAGTTACCAGTTCATTGTTTCGCAGATGCGACTCGAGGGGATCGGCGAGCTGCTCAAGCGGATAGAGCAGCTCAAGAAG
>JAGODA010000266.1 GCA_017998475.1 Spirochaetota bacterium
CATCATCCCCGTGCGCGACGTCTTTATCGAGGTGCTCGGCCGGCTCCGCGACTCGCTTCCCGCGCATCTCCACAGGAGCCGGGGACACCGCTTCGCGTTCTATTATTCGAAAAACGCCTATTTCGGCCACGAGCTCTTTACGCGCATCCGGAAGGAGCCGGAGATAGACGGGATGATAGCGCGCGTGCGGGAGTACTACGACGCCCGCCCCGGGGAATCGGTCCTTGTCGTTCGTCCGGACTCAACCGACCGCGCCGTTTACGGCGCACCGCTCCACGACGGACGATAAAGTATTGACGCGCATGCCCGCCTGTGCGCAGACTCTCATTTCGATCAGATCACCATGGAGGACTCGATGCGGCGCACGGCGGTATGGTGTTTATTCTTATTAATCTTCGCGGCCCCGGTCGCCTGCGGGTCGGGAAAATACGCCGACGCGGCCGCGGTGCTCAAGGACATAGTGAAGGCCCAGGAGCGCTATCTGGAATCGCTCGAAAATATCTCCACCGCGAAGGACCTCGAAGACGCGCTTGTCTCATTCATAGATGTGATGGAGAAACTCGGCCCCAGGCTCGGCGAGATGAGGGAAAAGTATCCCGAGCTCGCGAAGGACGGCGCGACACCGCCCGAACTCGAAAAACTCCGGCGCAGGATGGAGGAAAACGCGCGGAAATTCGCCGACCCGGCGGAGAACAGAGGCCTTGTGAAGTTCATGGAATTTTTCACCGATCCCGGCGTCCAGAGGGCCCTCGTGCGGCTCGAGAGGGTGGGCGCCGCGATCGACGCGAATGAATAAGTGAGCGGAAGCGCTCTTCGTGCGGAGGAAGACGGCATGCGGTTGATCAGATTCACGGCGAAAGGAAACACGCGGCCCCTGTGGGGTGTCGAGCGTGATGGTAAGGCCTTCCCCATACCGGGATGCGCGACCGCCGCCTCGGCCTTCCGGTATGCGCGGTCCAACAAGCGGCCTGCCGGTCGCGGCCTTTCCCTGGAGGCGTGCGCGCTCCTTCCTCCGGCCGACGATCGCGCGCATGTCTACTGCGCCGGTCTCAATTACCGCGACCACGCCGAGGAAGTGCGCATGCCGATCCCGGCAAGCCCGGTCTTCTTCACAAAGGCAGGCGCGCTCGCCGGGGCGCACGACGACATCGTCTACCCGGAAGGCGTAAGGCTCCTCGACTACGAGGTCGAGCTCGCGCTGGTGGTCGGCGCGCCGGTAACAAGGCACAGCGTGGTGACCGCGGACAACCTGCCGTCGTATATCCTCGGCATCGCCATCATGAACGACGTTTCGGCGCGCGATGTCCAGCTCGCCGCGGGTCAGTGGTTCCTCGGCAAGAGCTTTCGCACCTTCGCGCCGCTCGGCCCGGTCGTGCAGACCCTGGACGACGGAGTACTTGAGCGCCTCGACGCGCTCGAGCTCGAGCTCTCGGTCTACAACGCGCTCGGCGCCCCATACGACTACAAGCGCCAGAACGGCACCACCGCCGACATGATCTTCAGGCCCCACGAGCTCGTCCGCCGCCTCAAGGAACAGTTCGACCTCCTGCCCGGCGACGTCATCGCCACCGGCACGCCGCGCGGCGTGGCCCTGGGACGGCCGTCGCGCTTCCGCGCGCGCCTGGCCGAGATACTGGGCATGCCGCAGGGCGAGCGCGTGGCGCGTTTTCTCGAGGGCGAGCGCAGGCACAATCCGAAATACCTGGTGCGCGGCGACCGCGTCGAGGCGCGCATACGAAGCGCCGACGGCGCGGTGGACCTTGGCGTGCAGAGGAATTTTATCAGGTGACGCGACGCAACCTCCGCCCGGTCTCCTCTCCCGCGTAAGAGGGGTGGCGGGGCCGGGGTGAGGTCGAGAGGGCCCGCGTACCGCCTCCGAAAACCCTATCGGACCGGCGCCCGGACCAGCTTCCCCCCGTCCAGCAGCATCGAAAGCAATCCCCCGGCGAACGACGCGATCCCCGCGATGACGAAGGCAAACGTGTACGAGCCGTACGCGTCGGCGATGCGCCCCGACACGAAGGGCGCGAGGGCCTGCCCGATACCGAAGAAGAGGGTGATGAATCCGAGCGCCGCCGGGGCGAGCCGGGGACCCAGCAGGTCTCCCGAGAGCGCCGCCATGATGGCGGGTATGCTCCAGGCCGTCAGGGCGAAGAGCACCGACGAGGCAAGATACCCCGGTACGGCCTTCCACAGCCCGAAGAGCAGGTAACAGGAACACTGGAGGAAGAAAACCCCGGTGAGCGCGTACTTCCTCCCGAACCGGTCCGACACCGAGCCCCAGAGAAAACCGCTCGCCACACTGACAAGCCCAATGAGCGACCAGAGCCTTCCCGCGTCCTCGAGCGAGAAGCCCGCCTCCCAGTTGAGATAGCGCACGAAGAACGTGGTGTAAATGATATATGAAAACCCGAAGAGCGTGTAGACAAGTGAAAGGTGCCACACGGAAAATGAGCGGTACACCAGCCTCCACGACTCGAGGAGCGAGTACGAACCCGCCGCGGAGTGTGTCCCCTGGGCATACCCGTCCGCCGACCCCACCGGAGAGAGGCCCATCACCGACGGCGCGTCCCGGAGCAGGGCCCCGCACAGTACCGCGACGACGAGTGTGAGGCCCGAAAGAAAGAACCAGGAGTATCGCCACCCATCAATGCCGCCGGCGAGCAGTATCGGGGGGAGGCAGAGTCCCGTAATGAGCAGGCCGAAGCTCGATCCGCTCACGGTGACGCCCGCCGCAAGTCCCCGTCGCGACATGGCGAACCAGCCGACCACCAGTCCCATCACCGGAATGTTCGTTCCCCCGCCGCCCATGCCGGCGAGCAGCCGTCCGGCGAAGGCCGTCCCGAATCCGGGCGCCAGGCCCGTAAGCACCATGGAAGCCGAAACCAGCAGCATGAACGAAGTAATTATCTTCCTGGGACTGAAGTGCGCGGAGAGAAAACCGCAGGCGAGCGCAAGAACGAGGTAACCAATCATGTTCGCCATGGCCAGGTCACCCGCCTGCGCGTCGGAAAGGCCCAGGCCCGCCTTCATCGCGGGGAGTATCATGGTGTAGCCGAAGCGCGCGAAGCCGAGCGCGCCGGTGACGGTCGCAACGCCGATGACGAGGATGACATATCCGTAATGAAATCGCACCCTGTTCAGCATGACGATATATTCATCGGAATGTGCCGGATTACGCTACAAAAAAATCTATTGTCAGCTGATTAATAAGGGAATATTCTGCATGGCATGACACTCTTTCACCCCATCCCGACCGACGATGGTTCCGTTTCACTTCACTCCGACGAGTACGGGCAGGCCATGCACACCCTTTCCGGCGCGTACACCGAGTCGCTGGTAAAGCATGTCAGGCCCTCGGGCGTCCTCGGTCTGGACCTGCCTGAGATCCATGTACTCGACATCGGCTTCGGGATCGGGTACAACACGCTCGCGCTCCTTTCCGAATTCGCGCGGGACGATCGAAATCGACACCTCGAAATAGTAACGCTCGAGAAAGACCTTCCACCCGCCGATCTGATGGAACGAATCGCCTTCCCCGGCGAAATCGGGGCGCTTTACGAAACAATCAAACGACTTCTCACGAATGAGCAAGTGCACGGAGAGCGTTACGGCGTTCGCATGCTGAAAGGTGACGCCAGGAAAAGCGTACGTACTCTCCCTCCCTCGCATTTTCACGCGATATTTCACGACCCCTACTCGCCGGTGAAAAATCCCGAGCTCTGGACGGTCGATTTTTTCCGGGAGCTGTACCGCGTGGCGGCCGAAGGCTGCGTGCTGACGACCTATTCCGCCGCCCCGCAGGCGCGCGCGGCGCTCGCCGAGGCCGGTTTCATGCTGGGAAGGGCGCCATCGATGGGGCGCAAGCGCGAGGGTACACTGGCCGCGAAGGGCGTGCTCGCCGAACCAGTCGGCGGAGATGAGCTCGCCGAGCAGTGCCGCGACCCGAAGGCCACCCCGTATCGCGACGAGACCCTCGCCGCCGGGCGCGGAGAGATACTGGAACGAAGGCGGGCCGAAATGGCCGCGTTGCGGAACCGATTGTCCCGGGGAGCGGAATGAAAGCGTCGTATATCGCCCTCCACGAAAACGGACGACTGGAGGAGCTCGAATCCGTACTGCACGAGCGGATGGCGCGGTGCGACCTGTGCCCCCATCGCTGCATGGCCGATCGCACGGCAGGAAAAACCGGAAAATGCCGAAGCGGCATGCTGCCGATCGTCTCCTCATTCAGCCCGCATTTCGGCGAGGAATCCTGCCTGGTCGGCCGCTACGGCTCGGGCACCATCTTCATGACGCACTGCAACCTCTTCTGCATCTTCTGCCAGAACTACGACATCTCGCACCTCGGGCGCGGCGAGGAGGTTCCGTACGAGGAGCTCGCCGGCATGATGCTCGCCCTTCAGTCCAGGGGCTGCCACAACATCAATATCGTCACACCGACCCACATGGTCTACGCCGTGGTGCGCGCCCTCCTGGTTGCCGTGCCCCGGGGGCTGGCAATCCCGCTGGTCTACAACTCGGGCGGCTACGACTCCATGGAGACGCTCCGCCTGATCGAAGGCGTCTTCGATATCTATATGCC